>JBCCNM010000012.1:0-40392 GCA_039025835.1 Pseudomonadota bacterium
GCACAGCGTATCGACGGTGAGTTGCAGGAACTCGCCATCTGCTGTCGCGAACGCTTGGCGGGTAGCAAGACGCAGAGCCTGTTCGGCAGCGACTAACACGTCGTTGATCACAGCACCCTCTTGCCCTCGCGGTCGGAGACGGCCGTCGGCGAGGTACGAACGATCGACGAACCCCTCGCAAAGGTAGTGCACGCCATGCTGCGTTGCAGCGCGCTCAAGCGCCGAGTCCGGCAAACCGACCAAGGCAAGGTCGAAGTGATCAGCGAGTTCGACGAGCGTCGTGGCAAGATCGTCATCGCCGGCCGCGTCGTTGTACAACGCACCGTGTGGCTTCAGATGGCTGAGCGGAGCCCGCTCTGCAGCGCACACTGCGGCCAGGGCTTCGACCTGACCGCGCAATGACGTCTTCAGTGATTCGCCCTTCGAAAAGCCGCTGCGCCGCCCGAAGCCTTCACGATCAGGATAGGCCGGGTGGGCGCCGACACGCACGCCATTGCGGACGGCCAGCCGAACGGTGTCGGTCATGCTGGCTTCGTCACCGATGTGGCCACCACAGGCAATGTTGCAGCTCGACACTTTGCCGAGCAGAAAGGCATCGTGAGGTTCACCCTCGCCGAGGTCAGCATTCAGGTCTATGCACGGTCGCGTCATGAGCAGACGATAGCGCCGCAAGCATCGCTTGCCCAGCGGCAGCGCGGCAAGCACGGTCGTTTGTACGACCGGACTCGATGCCGGATGGTGTGATCAGTCCTTTTAAACAAAAACCCGCCAACCGGGACTGCGCGCAGCGAAGGCGATTACCGATTCGGTCATCTGATACTGCATGATCCGACGCGCTCGCCGAACGGGTCGCCGTTGGGGCTGGTCAATGCTGTCCAGCCCTGACGGCCAAAGGCGGACTCAGGGGGTCGACAGGCCCAGCGACGCAAGCTGAATTTCGCTGGCCGCGCCGAACAGCTGTGCGGCCTGACCGTCGACACCCGCCTGCGGATTCAGTGACGGCCACAGCGCATCGAGGCCGTCGAGAATGTCCGAAATGGTCGCTGCCGCTGCGATGGCCGCAGCGTCGCCGCTGAAGGCCGGTGTCGCGAGGTACGCCCGGGCAACCTGCGTGAATCCCCAGGCGTCCTGGTATTCATGCAGGTTGTCGATCGCGCCGTCGATGACGCCGATCTCGTATTCAACGCCGGCCGTGCGGACCAGGTTTTCGATCACTTTGGCCGCCACCGCCGGATCGGTCATGGCCGCTTTCTCTTCGCAGGCGGCAATCGCTACGACCAGCGAATCGAAGGTCGACTTGACGTCCTCTGCGGCCGCACGATCAACAACGGCCGCTGTCAGCGCGGTCAGGTTGTCGCCGAAACCCTCACAACCGCGCACACCGAACGCCGGCTCAAGCTCGGTGTAAATTTCCTCGCGAGGATGTTTCATGTGTGTCTCGGCCAGTTCCGGCAGCTCGCGTTCGAACAGCGTGTAACCCACTTGCAGGTGGCCACGGATCAGTCCGAGCTGGGTCAGGTAGGCCACATCGTCTACGGCAGGGTCGGCACCACCGGCGCCTTCACCCTCGCCTTCACCTTCGCCCTCGCCCTCGCCCTCGCCCTCGCCCTCGCCCTCGCCCTCGCCCTCGCCGACGGCGGACTCGCTCATCGCCGACATTGACTCGCTGCTGCCTTTTTCACCGGACATCTCTTCCGCTTCCGGTGCCTGCTCGGCAGTGCAGCCGGCGCTGGTCACCAGCCACGTTGCCGCGCCGATAGCGGTCAGCGTTTTCCATTCAAAACGGTCTTTCTTGTCGCCGGGTATACTGTCGCCCATGTTTGCCTGCCTCGAAAATGTTGTGAGTAAGGGTCGCCTGCGCGCCGTGCAAAAGTTACTGGCGGCGTCGGTCAGTTTTGAATCCGGTGTGGCTACGGCAGGGCGTGAAGCCCGCAAGGTCAAACACAATCAACAGGCCGTCGCCGCATCGCCGGAAGTCGCCAGCATTATAGGCAAGCTGAAACAGGAACTGAACGACCATTCGGCGTTCCGGCGGCTTGCCATGCCGGCGAAGTTCGGGCGTCTGATGCTCAATCGTTACGCGCAGGGGATGACCTACGGCACACATTTTGACGAAGCGTTTATCGACGGCGTGCGCACGGATGTGTCATTCACACTGTTTCTCAGCGAGCCGGACAGTTACGAAGGTGGCGAGCTCGAAATCGTCACACCCACAGGCGCACAGGCGATCAAGCTGCCGGCGGGCTGCGCGGTCGTTTACCCCGGCGATCGACTGCATCGCGTGCGCCCGGTGACCAGCGGCCATCGGGATGCCTGCGTCGGCTGGGTGCAAAGCCGTGTGCGCTCGACGGAACACCGGGAGATGCTGGCCGAGATGGCCGACGCGATCGAAACCCTGGCCGCTGCCGACAGCGACTCGACAGCGCTGCTGACGCTGCGTCACGTCCGCAATCGGCTCATTCGGGCGTGGTCGGACGCCTGAGTCTGTGTTCAGGCGCGCGGGAAGTGAAACACGACCCGGTTGAGTTCCGGGAAACGCGCCGTGGCAACGGGGCCAAGGGATGCAGAATCGGCGCTGAGCGTATTCAGCCCACTCACCGTGAGCCCGGTGTCATCCAGGTGATCCACGCGCTTGAGTAGCAGGCCCCGGTCGGGGTGTGAATACACGACATCATCCCCGACCCGGGGTTGCCTGCGGCCGTAGCGCAAGGTCAGGACATAGTCCCCATCGCGATACGATGGGGACATACTGTCACCGCGCACCCTGACAAGGCGCACGCGTACTCAGAGATCCGGATAGACGACTTCGACGGACGGCGGGTACGGGCACTCGGCGCGCTTGGTCGCAACATTCTTGGTCGCCCAGAAAATCTCGGCGAAGCGATTAACGGCTTCGATCAGTTCAAGCGTCTTGTCGCGATCGACATGCTGTTTGCAGGCAGACGCGAGCAGCATGATCGAGTGCGTCAGTTCGTGGATCTCGGGGAACTGCTCAAACTGCGGCGTCTTGAAGTAGTCGCCCCAGATGACACGGATCTCGTCCTTGACCGCTCGACCGTGCTCTTCCTTAGTGTCGATAAACCGCACCATCGAGTTCAGCGCCTTTGTGTCGAGACCACCGTCGGCTGCTTTCTCCGTATCGTTGATCAGGTCGACCATACGCAACATCGTCAGCGCAGCGATCTGTGCCGTCGACGGGTCGTAAATTTTGCAGGGAATATCACAATGGGCCTGCGCTTCGTCGAAACCGGCGACGCGGTCAATCTTGCTAATCAGTTGATTGAGTTTCATCGGCGGTTCCCCTGCTGGCGTGCGAGCGTGGGCCACGATTTCCAGACCGTGACGGCGGAAGCGACGACGGCCAGTGCGACCAGCAGCAGGACAACGCTGCTGAACGACGTGCCGCTGGACACTGCAGCTTCACTTTCCGTGTGGTGATGGGCCAGCGCCAGCGTGGGCGCGAGCGATGCGAGCAACACGCCGGCATTCTTGCTCAGTTTCTTGATGTGCATACGAAACCTTTTCTGGGTTAGGAAGTTAATGGAGTCGTGCTGCCGGGCGTCCCCGGCTCAGATCACGTTATACCGCAAAACCGCGGTGTCGCGTTGAATCGTTTTTGGCTTACTCATCGTCCGTCTCAAGCGCAGCTGCCGCGGGCGGCTCCGGGCGCGTCAGGATGAACAACGCACTGCCGCTGAGAACAGCTGCCTGCACGCTAAGGACGAGATTTGAGGCATCGAGCAGGTAGGACAGCAAGAGCACCGCGCCCATAGCCAGCACGCTGTACACCTTCGTGCGGCGACTGATAGCCCGGTGGTCACGCCAGTGTCGAATCAGAGGGCCAAAGCTTCGGTGCGCCAGCAACCACTGATGCCATTTTTCGGACGAGTGTGCGAAACAGTATGCCGCGAGCAACACAAACGGCGTTGTCGGCAACAGCGGCAACGCGGCGCCCAGCATGCCCAGCGCAAGCGAGAGCATACCGGCACAAAACCAGAGCGGACGAAGCATCGTCGCGCAGTGTAGTTTATGCCGCCGGGTGAAGAAACTCGCGGGACCGACGCCACGCGAGGACTCGGCAGAGCAGCGGGACAAATGTTCTGTCCCGCACTCCCGGGTTCCGACTCAGCGGAACAACAGGTTGGCAGTCAGCAGCACCGACCGAGGCTCTCCGCGCTTGGCGAACAGCGTGAGCCCGTTATTCAGCACGTAGAAACGATCCGTCAGGTTCTTGATGCCGAGGTTCAGGACCAGGTCACCGATCGCCGTGTCCGTCTGGTACGTGATATTGGCGTTGTGCACCACACCCTGACCGTCGATGAGCGTATTCGTCGAACTCAAGGTGGCGAAATCCACGACACCAGACAGGATTTCACTGGAGTAGTCGACTCCGTAGCCAACGCTGAATCCGTCAAGGCCAACCCAATCGAGGGCGAAGTTGTTCCACATCACCGCCTTATGCAAGGGGATACCGGCAAAACGCGCACCGTTGGTCGCCGACGTCGTACCACCATCGACATTCTCGGTATCCGTGTACGCGTAGCTAAAGTAGATATCCCAGTAATCGTTGAACTTGCCGATGACGTCCAGCTCGAAACCACGCGAGCGCTGCTCACCGGCGACCTCCGAGACATCCGGAATACCGGTTGGCACGATGACGTCTTCCTTCGTCAGCTCGTACACCGCCATCGTCGTCGACAGTTTGCCGTTCAGGAATTCACCGCGGTAGCCGACTTCCCATTGGTTGCCGCTCTCCGATGCGGTAATCAGGTCGCCGTTCCGGTCGACCGCACTGCCAAACGGCGCCCTGAAGGATTCGCCGTAGCTCACAAAAACACTGTGACTGTCGTTGAAATCGTAGACGGCCCCGACGCGCGGGATCCACTCACTCTCGTCGAACCCGGCGGTATTGCCCGGGCCGATGTTGCCGTCGTTGTCCACCTGCTCTATGGCATCGTTGCCGAAGCTGCCGTAACGCAGACCGACCAGCAAATGGAGGTTCATCGACGGTATATCGATGGCGTCCTGCAGATTGAGGCCGAAGTTGTCGAATTGCCAGCGAGCCCGGTTGAACGGCGGGCTGTCGTAGAAATTCGTGAAGTGCTCATAATCGACGGTTTCGAGGTTCTGCAAGTTCACACTTGGCGGCAGGCTCTGTAGCGGCGTCGGATCGCCAGTCAAGACAGCGAGAATATCGGCCGGCGACAGAGCGGCCGCGCTGTTGAAGAAGCCAATGTTCAACAGCGTGGACTTTGAGTAGTTAACGCCCACGGTGAACTCGTGGCTGACATCGCCGGTTTGCATTTCCCAGTTCAGATGCGACGCGAAGTACTCGCTCTCCGCTTCTCGCTTTTGGTCGAATGCGGAGCGCAGAAATACGCCGTTGGCCGGGTCAGAAAACCCGGGGATCGGGAACGGCAGAGCAAAGAAGTAGCCGGAATTTCCGGCCTCACGACCGCCGTCTTTGTAACCGGTCTGAACTTTCAGTTTCACGTCATTGGCGAAAACGTGATCGAGGTAAAGCTGCACACCGGTGCTGTCCTGTTCATCGTAATCGCTGGAGAAGCCAAGATACTGCCCCTTCGGACCTTCGATGAAATCACCGCCGGAAAATATCGTGTCGGAGATGATGGGATTACCTTCGTGCTTGATGTACTCGGCGATGATGCCGAGCTCGGTCCGCTCGGAGGCCTTCCAGAGCAGTTGCGCCGTCGGCGCAATATCCTTGGATCGGTCGAAGTCGACAACGCCCTCGCTGTCCTCCCAGCCAAAGGTGAACCGGTACAGCAGACGGTCATTGCCCAGCAGCGGTCCGGTGGCGTCGATCTCGGCTCGGTATTCGCTGTTGTCGCCGACGGCGACCTGCGCCTGGTACTGGGCCGTCTCCAGCGGGCGTTTGTACACGTAGTTGATAATGCCCGCCGGCTCACCCGCACCGTAGTACAGCGCAGCGCTGCCCTTGACGATCTCGATGCGATCCAGCGCGGAGGTGTGCGCGGGTGGCGCATCAAAGGACGAGACCGGCACACCGTTGACGAGATAGCCGAGCTGGTCAGCATCAAGGTTGAAGCCGCGGATGGTGTATCCCACGGCGTTCTTCGAATGCGTGTGGTTACGCTGCACGCTGGCGTTCAACAGAACGGCATCTTTCAGGTCATCGATCTGCAGGTCGTCCATCAGGCTTTCGGTGATCACGCCGATGTTGAAAGGCGTTTCATCGAGGGCCATCGCAAACAGCGAGGCAGACGTCGTATCTTCGACGCGATAGCCGGCATCGCGCGCACCGCGCACAATAATCTCATCGACCTGCGGATTGCTCACCGTGGCGTCGAGAGTCTCTTCGATCGACACCGCCGAAGCCGACCCGGCACGCAACGCGTAACTGCCATCGCTGACGCTGACGAGCTGCAGCCCGGTACCGGCGACCAGTCGATTGATCGCCTGGTCCGCTGTCATCTCCCCGGACACAGGATTGGCGTCGACCTCCCGGATGGCATCGGAATCTGCCGCGACCTGCACGCCCGCGGTTCGACTAAATGCACGCAGTGCGTCCGGCAGGGATTGACCGACGATATCAAACCGGTACTGCTCGTCGTCCGCCGCGACGGCAAAGCTCGAGAAGGTGATGGCGAACAGGCCCACCGTGGCCGTGGTGCGACGAAGCATCCGTTTCAGTCGTGATGACACTGGGTTATCTCCTGAATGACTGGCGGCGCGCAACGGCGCCCTCTAGCACTGCAACGTTTGTCGGAGACTCATTCCGTACCGGAATCGACGGTTCAGGGTCGCTCAGGCAGGGCGCGGGCGATAAACAGCTTGTTGCCGGTTTGCTGGTCGACGCGCAGGCGGCTGGATTCCAGCACACTGACAAGGGCGTCATCGGCGCGCTCGATGATGAATGTGCCCGTGACGCGCCCTGCATCCCCAAAGACGGCCGATGTATCGAGTCGATATCGGGTGTATGGCTCAATAGCAGCCAGCACCTCCAGCACCGGCCGGTCCTCGAACACCAGCAAACCGTCTCGCCATGCACCGATCTCTGCGGCCGAGCGCAGGCCCTTCTCGCCCATGACGCCACGAACAACCGCCACGGTGTCGCTGGCTCCAAGCAATGCTGAACGATCCGACGCAGCATCAACCGCAACCTGGCCCTCCAGCACCGACACTTCAACCCGGTTGTTGCGTTGCCGATCCACGACAAACTGCGTGCCAACAACGCGGGTATTAACGTCGCCGGCCCGGACGTCAAACGGTCGATCAGGGTCGGACACAACATCAAACGCCGCCACGCCGTCTTCGAGGGTGACGCGTCGCGAGTGCTGGTCGATCGTGATCGAAAGTCGCGTATTCCAGCCCAGCCAGACCGTGGATCCGTCCGGCAGGGTGACTTCGTCCTGTTGTCGCCATCCGGTGCGGTACGCAACGGTCACCGGCATTGACGACGCCGGGTTGCTGTGAACACCGGCAGGTCCTGGTGCACTCGGTCGCCAAACGCTGAGCGGTATTGCCAAAGCGACGATCAGTGCAGCCGCAACGGCGGGCGGATGACCGGTAAAGCGGGCCCAGGCGAGCTTGACCCGAAACCACCGTTCTGCAGATTGTGATCGTGGACGAATGTCGAGTTGTGCAGCCAGCACAACAATGCGGCGGGCTCGTTGCAACGCGCGGTGATGTGCCGGTGACCGAGACGAGAATGTCTTCAAGGCTTCGGCTTCATCGTTGCGCGTCACACGACGCAGTAGCTCGATGGCCTCGGCCTCGAGCTCGTCGTCAGATGGATAAGAGGGGTGCTTACCAGACATTCAGCGTCGCACTGGGCACGGCCCAGATCGTTTTACGGATGTTACTAGAACGTCTGTCGGGACCGGTAACCGTACCGGGACATCAATCGGCCTCAATGAAGGGACGCACGCGATCGAAGCAGTGACGGCGGGATTTCGCCAGTCGCTTCTCGATCGTGGGCAGCTTCAGGCCAAGCCCCGCTGCGATGGACGCCCTGGGCTCGTCGTAAACCAAGGCGCGGATGAAAATTTCCCGATTGACCGGTTCCAGCTCGTCGATTGCACGTTGTAGCGCTGTGAGCGCCTCCGCGCCCTCTGCAAGCACATCCGGGGACAGTCGATCGGCCGTATCAGACTGTACGGCAAACTGGTCCTCGTAGCGTTTTCGCGTGGTTTCGGCACGGTAGCGATCGACCGCTGCATTGCGAACTGCGGCTTTCAGGTAGGCAGGATCCGGCTCACGATCGGCCGACAGCAGTCGTTCGCTGACGATCTGGATCGCATCGTCTGCGTCTCGGTAGGAACTGACCGAACGCCGCAAACTACTGCGATCGCCGAGCAGGCCCTGCATCAGGTTCCAGGTACGCGAGGACATCCAGGATTCACGTTGATGGGGGTAGATACTGATGATAATGCGAATGATTCTTGTTTACTACGGGCCGATGGGTTTTTATGCTGGGAGATCGCTTGCGGGTGCTGGAACTCGCAGAACCAACCGCTGGGTCAGCTGTCCAGAAGGATGGGTTCGGTTCCCGGGAGCCGTTACTGACCGGGAAGAGTGCATTTGCGCCAGCGTAAAGAGCCATGGAACGACAACACAGACCCGATGCAGGAAGATGGCCGAGGTCATGGACAACAACATCACCAGCAAGCGGCGCGCAAACGGCGGAACAGTATCGTTGAGCGGAAAGCATCTGCTAACGTCGACAGCTCAGACATGATGAAAGCCCGCTTGTGACTCTTTTAGCTCGCATCCTGCTCGGCACCGGCATCCTTGTCGTCGCTGTGCTTATCGCTTTCGCGCTGTCCGCTTCGAAACCGGATGCCGCCACGCGCGACGAGGTTGCCGCTCCTCCGCTGGTCGATATCATCACGCTCGAAACCACAACGGCGGAGTTCAGCCTGCAGTCGCAGGGCAGTGTACAGCCCGCGATCGAGACCACACTAAGCGCCGAGGTCTCCGGCAGCATCCTGACAGCCGCAGACAATTTCGTCGCAGGCGGTGTATTCAATAAAGGCGATCTGCTCGTTCGCATTGACCCGTCCGATTACGAGGCGAGCGTGTCGCAGGCCGATGCATTGGTCCGGCAGCGGCAGATCGAATTCGACGGGGCGAGCAACCTGCGTGCACAGGGCTTCCGGGCCGAGGCCGAGATGGCCGCTGCGGAGGCAGCACTGGCTGCGGCGAAGGCAGATTTGAAGCGCGCTCGTCGCAACCTGGAGCGCACGGAAATCCGCGCACCGTTTGCCGGCATCCTGCGGCAAAAGCTTGCGGATGTCGGCCAGTTCGTCGGACCCGGCACCAACATCGGCACCCTGTTTGCGACCGACTTTGCCGAAGTAAGGCTACCGCTGGCAGACGATGACCTGGCCCTGATCGACCTGCCAGACGCTCGTGACCTGCTCGCCAATCAGCCTTCAGATCGATTCGACGTCACGCTGACCGCCGTGCGCGAGGGAACGCAGCACGCATGGCCAGCACAGATCGTGCGTACCGAAAACGTCGTCGATGAGGCAACGCGCCTGATCTACGCCGTCGCGCGGGTCGAGGATCCATACCAGCTGGACGCGGATGGTGAGCCGCTGCCCATCGGCAGTTTTGTTGCCGCAACCATCCGTACGCAGGACAGCAAGCCGATGATCCGCATTCCACGACGCATCCTGCGCGGCCTGGACAAGCTCGTGTTTCTGGACGACGCCGACCAGTTGAGCACCGAGACGGTCAGCATCTTCCGGTTTGATCGTGAGTACGCCTGGATCGACGACATTCGCGTTGCCGGCCGTCGCGTCGTGGTTACGACGCTCGAGAATCCGATCAACGGCTTGCGTGTCCGGGTCCGCGATGAATCCTCCACGAGCCTCGCCAGCGAGACCGCACCTTGAGAAGCCGGGGCGTTACCCAGCTAAAGGGCATCATCGCGTGGTTCGCGGCCAACCACGTCGCCGCCAATCTGCTGATGTTCATTATCGTGGTTGCCGGGCTGATTTCGCTGGTGACTATCCGCAAGGAGATGAACCCGCAATTCGAAATCAACTTCGTTAACGTTGAAGTCGCCTACCCCGGTGCTTCACCGTCGGAGACTGAGGAAGGCATCGTCGTCAAGATCGAGGAAGCCATCCAGGACCTGACCGGCATTAAACGCGTTATCGGTCGCGCCTACGAGGGTGCAGGCGGCGTGACGGCCGAAATCGAAGCCGACCTGGATCTCGATCAGGTCATGAACGAAATAAAAATTCGGGTTGACTCCATTTCGACCTTTCCGGGACTCGCAGAGCGGCCCATCGTCAGCAAGGTCGAATTTCTGAGCCCGGTCATACTGCTGACCGTATACGGTGATCTCGACGAGTTTGCGCGCAAGGGTCTGGGCCAGGAAATCCGCGACGAACTGCTGGCACATCCCGACATCAACGATGTGATTTTCTTCGGCGATCGTGACTACGAGATCAGTATCGAGGTCTCGGAGCTAACGCTGCGCGAGTATCGGCTGACGCTGGACGACGTCGCCCAGGCGGTACGTAACTCCTCGCTGGACCTGCCGGGCGGCGCAATACGCACCGACGGCGGCAACGTGCGTCTGCGCACGACAGGGCAGGCCTACACCGGCAATGAGTTTTCCGACATCGTGCTGCGGACGTTCCCGGACGGTACGCGACTCGAGCTGGGCGATATCGCGACGATTCGCGACGGCTTCGTGGAGACGGACGCATTTTCGCGCTTTAACGGCAAAGCCGCCGCCACACTGCAGGTCACGGCTGGCGGGCAGCAAAACGAACTGGTGACCGCAGCCGCCGTTAAAAACTACGTGGCTGAAAAGCGCGAACGCCTGCCAGACGGTGTCGAGCTGGAGACCTGGATCGACCTGTCCTACTACCTCGAAGGCCGGCTCGACATGATGCAGTCGAACATGATCACGGGTGCGATTCTCGTATTCATCGTGTTGTCACTGTTCCTGCGTGTCAAAGTCGCCTTCTGGGTCATCATCGGCCTGCCGGTGACCTTCCTGGGTTGTCTATGGCTGATGCCGTTGTGGCCCATCTCGATCAACGTGCTGAGCCTGTTCGGCTTCATCATGGTGCTGGGGATCGTTGTTGACGACGCGATCATCATCGGTGAGAGCGTGTACACAAGAATCCGCGCCGACGGGCACACGCTGGATAATGTGATTCTCGGTGCCAAACGGGTTGCCCTGCCCGCCACGTTTGGCGTGCTGACAACAATCGCCGCGTTTGCGCCTTTGATGTTTGTCGGGCCGCCCGCCGGCTCGTTTTTCGAAGCCATGGGCTTTGTCGTCATCGCCTGCCTGCTGTTCTCGCTGGTCGAGTCCAAGTTGATTCTGCCGGCGCATTTGTCACGCGCGAAGATCGATCCGGTCGATGATGACGACCTGTTCAATCCACAGCGAACTATCCCGTTCATCGAGCGGCCGGGACGCAGCTTCCTGAAATTGCAGCGTCGGTTGCAGCGCGGTCTTCACCGGTTTATCACCGACGTCTATCGCCCACTGCTGGAAAAGGCCGTCGACAACCGCGGCATCACTGCGTGCCTGTTTTTCGCCGCGCTGATCATCACCGTTGGCGTATTGTCCAGCGGCCTGACGAGATTTGTGTTGTTGCCGGACCTGCCACAGGACTTCACCGAGGTGGACCTGTACATGGAGGACGGCTCGTCGCCCGAATCTCGCGATGCGGCGGCCAAGCTGCTCGAAGAGACGCTGCTGAACATGAATGACGAGTACATCGCGGCAAATCCGGGCGAGCCGCCGATGATCCGCAATCTGGGCGTCTTTTCCGATGGCGAAACCGGCGTGGACCTGTTCGTGGAATTCCCGCGCGACACGGGACGCGAGCTGACCAGCGACGACATCATCAACGACTGGCGCGAGCGCGTGGGTGAAATTCCCGGCATGAAGGAACTCACATTCTCCAATGCAGGGCGGATAGGCGGCGGGCCGCCACTGGGTTTCCAGTTATCCGGCGCCGATTATCCGACGCTGGCGCGTGCCGCCGACCAACTGAAGGCCGAAATCTCGAACTACGAGGGCGTGTACGACGTCAACAGCTCGTTCTCGGCGGGCGCCGAGGAAGTCCGCCTGTCCATCAAACCGGAAGCCGAGGCGCTCGGGCTCAGTGTGGCGTCGCTGGGCCGACAGGTGCGGCAGGCATTTTTCGGCGAAGAAGCACAGCGCATACAGCGCGGCAGCGAGGAGCTCAAAGTCATGGTCCGCTATCCGGAGGCCGAACGGCGCTCATTGTCGGATCTGCAGAACATGCGTATCCGCACGCCGTCAGGAGACGAAGTGCCGTTCTCCGCGGTCGCCGACATGGCCTACGATGAAAGCTACGCGGTCATCCAGCGACTGAACGGTAAGCGCTCGGTCACCATCGCAGCGGACCTCGATTACGACGTGGCGGAGCCCGGCGAAGTCTTCCGCACGATCGAAACCGATTTTGTCCCGGCGCTGCTCGCGGACTTCCCGGGCGTTGACTACGCCCGCGAGGGGTCGGCGGAAGAAGAACAGGAACTGGTTCTTGAACTGTCCATCGCATTCGCCGCTGCGATGTTCCTCATTTACGCGTTGATCGCGATTCCGCTGCACTCCTACAGCCAGCCACTGCTGATCATGAGCGTGATTCCGTTTGGCATCATTGGTGCCGTGTTCGGTCACATCGTCATGGGCAAGGCGATCAGCATGTTCTCGATGTTCGGGCTGGTCGCCCTCGCTGGCGTTGTCGTCAACGACAGCCTGATCATGATGGATTTCATTAATCGCGCACGCGAGCAGGGCATCGCGGCGCGCGAGGCTGTAATCCAGTCCGGCGTACAGCGTTTCCGGGCCATTATTCTTACGTCGTTTACGACCGCGGCCGGGCTGACGCCGATCATGCTCGAGACCAGCACGCAGGCCCAGTTCGTCATCCCGACGGCGATCTCGCTCAGCTTCGGTATCGTGTTTGCGACCGTGATTACCCTGCTGCTGATACCCTGCCTGTATCTCCTGCAGCTCGACTTCCTGCGGACGGTGGACCGGGCCTGGCGCCTGCTGCTCGGTCGGCCTGTCGAGCCTGCGTCGTAAACCACCGCGGCGCTGTTCCTGACAGCGGTCCCGCATAAACACTCGCTGTGCCTAACGGTGTGACATAAGCACCAAAAAGCCCCGAAAAACCGTGTTTTAGCTTTGCTAATGATAATAATTATCATTATTATTTGGGCCCATGGTCGGGGATGCACCCCGAAAACTTCAATAATCAGGGAGAACCCAATGAACATCGAGGCACGCGGGGGCTTCGTTGTGCTCGCACTCGCGATCAGCGGTATTGCGATCGCGGACGACACACCGACGGATGACGGCGACACGCCGACTATCGAAACCATCACGGTTACCGGCCAGAAAATCAGCCGCGACATCCAGGACACGCCGGACAGCGTTGCGGTCATCACCACGGCCGACCTGGAAGAACGTAACTTGATCGACCTCCAGGACGTTATTGAACGCACGGCCAATGTGACGACACGCGATGGATCCAGTTTCAGCATCCGCGGCATCAACAGCCTGAATGTCTCCGGCGCCGGCCAGGGTGACCTGGCGACGATTTACGTCGACGGTTCGCCGATGCCGCGCCAGGCCTCGTTCGCCGGCCCGGTCGATATCTGGGACGTCACCCAGGTGGAAATCTTCCGTGGCCCGCAGTCGACACTGCAGGGTCGTGCGTCGCTCGCCGGCGCAATCATCATCAATACGGCAAACCCGACATACGACTGGCAGGGCCGGGTGCGTACGACGTACACCAATGACGAAGACGAACGGCGTGTCGGCGTTGCGTTCGGCGGTCCACTGGTCGACGACCAGCTCGCTTTTCGCGTGGCCTATGAACAGGCGGAATCGGACGGTTTTGGCCGCAATGTAACAACTGGCGGTCTGCTGAATGCGACCGATTCGGACATTGCGCGCGTCAAGTTACTCATCGAACCCGCCGCTCTGCCAGACCTCGAGATCCTGCTGTCGCACAGCCGCGAACAACGCACGTCCGGCGAGACCTTCAACAGCCTGTCGGTCGAGGATCCGGGCGGCCAGCGCGTCGGCTTCAATGATTTTCCGATCCTCTACGACACGGTCACTGACATCACGGTGTTGACTGCCAGTTACGATTTCTCAGACCGTTGGTCGCTGACGTCGATCACCGGCTACAACGAAGTCGATTACGACTACCTGTTTGACGAAGACCGTACGGCCGAACCGCAGTCTATCCTGACCCTCGACTCGTTCTATGAGACGACCACCCAGGAACTCCAGCTGTTCTTCGCCGGTGACTCGATGGACGCTGTATTTGGTGTCTATCTCTCCCGCGCGGATACGCCTCGCTCGATCAACAACGGCTCTCGCGGACTCGACCTGGACAACGACCTGGGGCTCGGACTAATCCTGCAGTCAACGTTCGGACTCGATCCGGCGACGGCGGCCTTTGTTGTTGCGCAGTACCCGAATCCGGCACTGATCAACATCACCAGTGATTTTTCGCAGGAGGTCGATACCTCAGCAGTGTTTGCGGACCTAAGCTGGGACTTCGCCGACAACTGGACGCTGTACGCCGGCTTCCGCTACGACCGCGAGCAACAGAAAAACCAGGCCGAGTCGACGGTTACACAGGGCTCGACCCTGCCCGACCCGGCGTTGTACCCGGCCCCGCTGAACCAGGTGATTGCAGGCGTCAACGCCTTCCTGATTGCTGAAGGGGAAGATGCGAGCTCGCCGAGCACATTTTTCGCGTCGCCGGAGTTTGGCGGCTTCCTGCCGAAACTGGGTATCGGTTACCGGTTCGACAGCAGTCGCAGCGCGTCATTCTCGATTCAGCGCGGCTACCGCTCCGGGGGTGCCGCGATCAATGCCGCTCGTGCCCAGGCCTACGATTTCGATCAGGAATTTACGTGGAACTACGAGTTCTCGCTGCGTAACCAGTTGCTCGACAATCGTCTGATCCTGAACGCGAATATCTTCTTTATTGACTGGACCGACCAGCAGGTACGCGTTCAGCTCAGCGAGAGTGTCTTCGACACCGAAATCCAGAACGCCGGCGCATCGAGCGTCTATGGATTTGAGCTGGAGTCGCAGTATTCAGTCAGCAACGAGCTGGATGTGTATGGCTCGATCGGCTATGCCCGCACGGAGTTCGACGAATTCAATGTCATCATCAGCGGCGAGGCGATCGACTTTGCGGGCAACGAGTTCGCTTTTGCGCCGCAGTGGACCGTCAACGTCGGATCAACCTGGCGACCCACGCGGAACACCCTGGCCAACATCAACGCGAACTACGCCTCGGCGAGTTTCATTCGCGGCGATCGACCGCAGTCGAGCCGCGACTCAGATGCCCGCACGCTGGTCAACTTCCGCATCGGCTGGGACAACGAGCGTGTTGGCGTGTTTGTCACCGGGCAGAATCTGCTGGACGAGGAGTACGTGATCACGCAATTCCCGAACGATCCGACGATCCCGGAACAGTCGCCGGAGTTTGCGCAATACGGCAATCCGCGCACCTTTGGTGTACAAGTCGAAGCACGTTTCTAACGCGGAATCTGCCGCTCGCTCGACATGAGCTGCGGCCGGTTTGACTTGAGAAGCCGGGCCTTTGCCCGGCTTTTTTTCGCCCAAAGTCACTGCACCCGGGGGACAGCGGTATGAGCGTTGCAGCTGCATACACCGACCACACTCAGTGCCCACCCATACACCCGTGATCTGCTTCAGATGCACTGCCGCTTGACGCAACCCCGCGCGAAAGTCACGCTCTGTGCTGACCTGGATCAACGGAAGACCACAGTGAACGCAGCAACCGCCAGCCTGATCAACGCTATCGTCTTAATCGCCGTTTCCGCCTGGGCGTACTTCACGTCTGACACGCCGTCGATAACCGCGTTGATTCCCGGATTTTTTGGAGTGCTGCTGATCGCCTGCTTTCCCGGCGTCAAGGCCGAAAACAAGATCGTCGCGCACATTGCCGCCGTGTTGACGCTGCTGCTGATCGTGGCGCTGTTCATGCCGCTGCGGGGCGCGCTGGGCCGGGATGACATGGAGGCGGTACTGCGTGTCAGCATCATGCTGGCCGCAACACTGTTTGCGATGACGATGTTTGTGAAGAGCTTCATTGACGTGCGCCGGGCGCGCGAGAAAGCCGAACAGGGCGGCTAGCCCACTAGTCGAACAGCCGATGCTCGCGCGCTTCATGCCCGGCCATACCCGTCGCTAGCACCTGACGATAATGGTCCTCGAGCGTCCGTGAGCCAGTGGATGGTGTCGCCTCGGCATCGTAGCGCTGCTTCTCCTCGTCCCAAACCAGCATCGATTCCGTCGCGTAGTAGTGACCGATGCGCGCCAGCTCGGCGCGTGTCCGTGCCGACGGCAGCAATCGGCCAATGGGGTCGAGCAATGTCGCGACCGTACTGAGCAGCCCGGCGGGCACACGCCGGATGGACGGTTGCCTATCCAGCAGGCGAAACAGCATAGACGCCTGATCCAGCGGTGTCATCGCCGGACCGGGGCCACCGATCGGCAGGATGCGATCGATGCGGTCCGACCGGTGCATACAGTCAATCAGGTAGTCGGCAAGATCCGTCTCACCAATCGGCTTGCAGGCGGTCAATTCGCCGTCACCAAATACAAGGAACGGCTTGCCTCGCCGAACTCGCTCAACCTGGCCCGACAGCGAGCGGAAAAACGCCGTTGGCCGGACGATGCTGTGGCGTAATGGCGAGTCGATCAGGCGCTGTTCGAAAGCCAGTTTGGCGTGCTGGAACGCCAGTCGTGGTTTTTGCACGCACAACGCGGACAGCAAAATGAAGTGGCTGGCACCCCGTTCGATCGCGATGTTCAGTAGCCGGGTGTTGGCTTCGTCGTCGATCGCACGGGCATCCGCCGGCACACCGGTGCGCGATGCCAGGCAGGAAATCACCACG
The DNA here is from genome assembly GCA_039025835.1 of Pseudomonadota bacterium. Taxonomy (GTDB): domain Bacteria; phylum Pseudomonadota; class Gammaproteobacteria; order Steroidobacterales; family Woeseiaceae; genus UBA1847. The sequence continues at coordinate 16,945 of JBCCNM010000012.1, forward strand.
GTCGGGCGCGTCTGTGACAGCGCCTGCGCGAGCTCCGGACCGAGCGTGGACACAACGGTGTCTCGCAATTCGTGGTCAGGCGCCTCGTCGGCAACCTGGCGCTGCAGCAGGGTGTGGCGAATCCCACGATGCAGCAGGCGCGCCGCGACGGCCCGGCCGATATAGCCGGTGGCACCTGCCAGCAATACCTGTGGATTGGAATCGGTCATCTGACGCCCGTGCGGTCACCGACCCACTAATCGCTTGCGGTCGATACCTATACCCCTGACCCCGTGTGAACCCTACGATAGCGGGTGTTTGTTATGGTCGCCAGAAGTGTGTTCCGCGATAATGACGAACACCGGGTGATTATAAAAAGGACAACACCATCATGACCCTGTTTACACGCCGGCAGGAAACCGTTCCCTGCGAAGTTGAAGTCAGTCACTGTTTCGACAGCCTGCACGCCCACGTCAAGTTCCTTAATGGAGCGGTAGTCCACCCCGGCGACGAAGTGCTCGTGCACGGCGCTGCTGTCCTTGCCCCCTACGGCGAGATCGTGACGGAGCAAAGGACGGCCACGATTACGCGCGCCACCTGGCTGGAGCAACTGTGGACACGACTCACCGGCGATCTTGGCATGATGGAGCTCTGCGAGTTTTCGTTCTCGGAGGATGTAAAGGTATGAACAAGGTCGAAGACGCTCCGGTCAAACACTCTGCGGATGCATCCAATGTCGAAGACGCGCTGGATGCCGGCAACTATCGCCAGGCCGTGATCGACAGCCAGACGGCGACCGACATCGCGATGCGCAATACCTTGCTCACCCCGCGCTTCTACACTACCGACTTTGACGCACTGGACGCCATCGATGTCACACCGGTGCGACGGGACTGGGACCAGCTTATTGAGCGTATGCAGTCCGACCCTAACCGGGGTCATTTCAAGAAAAACGAGGACTGGGATCACATCGACTGGGACGGCATGGAGCCACAACTCAAATCCGAGTTTATCGACTTCCTGATCTCCTCGTGCACCGCCGAATTTTCCGGTTGCGTGCTGTACAAGGAAATGAAGCGCCGCGGCACCAACAAGGACATCACCACACTGTTTCAGCTTATGGCTCGCGATGAAGCTCGCCATGCCGGCTTTATTAACGACGCGCTGCGAGAAGCGGGAATCGCCGTCAACCTGGGGTTTCTGACGCAAAAAAAGAAGTACACCTACTTCAAGCCGAAGTACATCTTCTATGCGACCTACCTGTCCGAGAAGATCGGCTACGCCCGCTACATCACGATTTTCCGACACCTCGAGCAGAACCCGCAGCACCGCTTCCACCCGATCTTCAAATGGTTCAAGGAATGGTGTAACGACGAGTTCGGGCACGGTGAGGCGTTCGCGCTGTTGATGCGCACCGATCCGAAGCTGACCTCCGGTGTGAAAGTGTTCTGGATCAAGTTCTTCCTGACTGCCGTGTACTCCACGATGTTCGTACGCGATCACCAGCGCCCGGCATTCCACAAGGCACTCGGTGTCGATCCGGACTGGTATGCACACAGCGTGTTCACGAAAACCAGTGAAATTTCCAGGCAGGTGTTCCCGCTGACGCTGGATATCGACAACCCGCGCTGGATAAAAAACCTGCGCAAGCTGCAGCGCGCCAACGCCGACCTGGCAGATGCCAAGGCCAACGGCCGCTGGATCAAGCGGATGACCGCATCGGCTCGAGCAGCAACCGCATTCCTGTCGCTGCTGAGTATCCCGGCTGTGCGGAACCGCGTGCCTGAAAACCCGAGGCTGGAGCCGGCTTACTAGCCGGCAAATCCAAGCCGCCGGCGATCAACAGCGGGCCACTCGAATGCCGTCATACACACGCGGCCCACTACCGCACCGGCCGCGTGAGCGCGCTGTCGCGCTTAATCCGATATTTAGGTTGCCTTCATGTTGCGTTCAAGCCGTTTTTAGACCGGGCCTCATAGACTTCGCTCACCTTGCGTTAGCGCCGCCCCCCGGCGTGGGACGCAACGACGGTCGTGAGCAATCCTGCTCGCTCCCGTGGACATCACACTTGAGGTTTCTATGAAAAATCATCTCCTAGTTCTTCTGGCTGTCTTTGCACTACCGATGCCGGCTTTTGCGGGTGACATCTCCAAGAAAGACGTTGAAGCCGCGCAGATCGCATGGGGCAAGGGCATCGTCAAGATCGGTAAGGCCGGCGATCCCAAGGCGGCCGCTATCGCGCACATCAACGAGTTCTACGGCTACGATCTGGGCACGGTTCTGTTCAAGCCGACACTTGCGTCTGTTGACCAGTTCCGCGGCTCGCACAAGGAGGCCCTGTCCTACTTCATCGGTCAGGACCTGGCGGAAGACAAGGGCTTCGCACTTGCGCCATACACCGACGTTCGCTGGGAAAATGAAGCGATTATCATCAACGGCGACACCGCACTGGCCATGGGCAACTACTTCTTCACCGGCACCGATGGCAGCGTGACGAAGGTGGAATACAGCTTCGGTTACGTTCTCGATGACAATGGAGAGCTGAAGATCAATCTGCATCACTCTTCTCTGCCGTTCTCGGCCAGCTGACCACTGCAGGCAATGCGGCCCGGCACTGAGTGCCGCGCCGCTTTTTTTGCGAAAACGATCTGTAACGAGAACCGCGAGTTGGTTAACTGTCAGATTGGCTGGCCGGCGCAAGGAAAGGCCGGCCGCTCAGAGTCACTTGGTAGCCACAGACACCGAATGCGCTCTGTGTGGCGTCAATCGGCGAGTCCGAGCGACGGGTTGATTCGATAACCCAGTCCGCGGACTGTTTCGATAAACGGTGTACCGTCGTCAGACAACTTTTTTCGCAGCTTGCTGATGTAAACATCGACAACGTTGGTCATCGGGTCCATATCGATACCCCAGATGTTGTTGAGGATGCGTTCCCGACTGAACAAGCGGTCAGGATCGGACATCAGTAACTCGAGAACCGCGAGCTCCTTGGCGGTGAATTCCACCAGCACACCCTTCAGCGTGACTGACATGGCATGCAGGTCGAATTCAACGCTACCTGCTCGCAGCACCTGCGACTCCGCAGAAACACTCTGACCGCGACGAACAACCGCCTCCATGCGGGCCAGCAACTCGTCAAGATCGAACGGCTTCGTGATGTAGTCATCCGCACCCATGCGCAGGCCGCGAACAATGTCTTCTGCGGTATCGAGTGCGGTAAGCATGATGATGGGGACAGCGACCCGCCGCATGCGCAGTGCCTGGCAGACCTCAAGGCCAGATAATCCCGGCAACATCAGATCCAGCAGGATCAGCTCAAAATCGCCGTTGTCGATGAGTTCCAGCGCCGCTTTCCCGTCGTGCACACAGACCGGTTGAAAGCCCTCTGACTTCAGCGCGCGCTGCAGAAAATCGGCGATACGCGAATCGTCCTCGACGATCAATACCCTCACGCCACATCCTCGTGCGACGACAACATCGGCAGGCGAAAAACGACCGTCACGCCGTCGTCCTCCGGATGCAAAGAGATACTGCCGCCGTGCGCGTCAACGATTGCCTTGGCCACGGGCAGGCCCAGTCCGCTCCCATCGCTGGATCGCGCGGCTTCATTGCCCCGGTAAAAACGATCGAAGACGTTGTTCACTTCATCTTCGTCCAGTCGCGTTCCGCGATTTCGAACCGACACCTTTGCTGACCGTCCGTCGATCAACAGGCGAAGTGACACCGCCTCGCCAACCGTGGAATAGCGGATGGCATTGTCCATGACGATACCGAGCACCTGTCGCAGGCGAAACGGATCGCCGCTGACAAACACCTCGCTGTCGGGCAGGTCCGTAGTCAGCCGCAGCTGCTTTTTCAGCACCGCGCTGCGGAAATCGTTGTTGACCTCGGTGACCAGCGAAGACAGCTCCAGTGTGCGGCGCTCCATATTCAGGTTTCCCTCTTCGGCGCGCGCCACCAGCAGCAGGTCCTTGACGAGGTGGGTGGTTTGTATCGCCTGGTCACGAACGCGGGTGAGTGCCTCGCGATACTCGACCGGCGCCTTGTCGTCACCGCGCATGACCATGTCCGCCTCGCCCTGGATGAGTGTCAGAGGCGTCCGCAGCTCATGGCTGATGTCAGCCAGGAACCGACGGCGGCTGGCGTCGGCATTTTCAAGACGCTGCAGCGTCTCGGACAGTTCGAGTGTTCGCTCCGCGACTTCGCGTTCAAGGTCCTGCTGGGACTGTCGGGCCTCGGTTCGCCGGGCCGCAAGTTCGACCGCCATGCGATTGAACGCATCAGCCAGTTGGTTGAATTCGACGTCCGGCAGGTCAAAGGATCGATGCTCCAGGTTACCGGAGGTGTACGCATCCGCCGCAGCGCGAAGTTGAGTCAGCGACAGTCGGAGGCTCTTGAAAATCGCCGTCGCAACGAAGGAGCCAATGAGTAGCGTAACCAGAATGGCAATCGGCAAAAACCGGTCAATAGCCTCGCTCAACGCGATTGCTTCCGATTGGGTTGCGGTAACGATTGCTCGCTCAGCGGCCAGCGCTTCGTCGATGAGATCATTAAAGCGGCCAGCAATATCGGCACTCTGCAGGCGTTCCAGCTCAGCCTGTGCACGACCCCGATCGTTCGCTTCAATCGCCGATCGAATCTCCGCACCGCCATCGATGATGCGCTCAACAATCGACTCGATGCGACGAAGGCGTTCGAGCTTGGTGCTGATATCGGTTTTGGATTCGAAGGCTTCCTCACGCTCGAGATCGGCCTGCGTCTCGGCCAGAGCCGTCCACAAACGGCGCTCGTTTGCCAGGCGTGCCTCGACGTTTCCAACATCATCGGTCGCCACGATCTGCCCAACGGCGTTCAGCTTGCGGTACGTGTGGTCCGAAATGGACTGAAAGCCGGACAGCACCTGATTGGCGATTACGCCCCGCTCGAGGTGGTACTGGTATCGATCTGTGCTCACGTACACCAGCGTGGCCAGCGCGCCGATGGTCAGCATCAGCACTCCGCCGGCAACAAACAGCTTGCCGCGAAAACTGGAGTTCAAACGATTGGGCACCACGACGTCAGACCTTGTAATTTCAACACGACAGTATGCGTTGTTGCGGGCATACGTACCTTAAGCAGACTTAAAAACTGGATTAAAGGCTGCACGGATGAGGCGGCAGTATAGCGGGTCGACACTCGCCGACCAGCCGGGAAGCGCCTCGGCGTCCGGACTCAAACCTCATGCCATCGGGCAAAACAGCCCCGCACCGAGCGGCCCGCAGCGCCTATAATTGACGACCCTGTCCGGCTCCACACGTCATGAATCAATACGCCCCATGTGCGGCGGCCCTGTCACTGGTCGTAACGCGGAATATCAAGCTCGACGCTCCATGGCTGCCCGGCAGAGTGTCAGGGCGCCGGGTGCGAATACGGTGAGCGCTGCAGTGAAACGACTGATCCTCGGTCCGCAGCGTCCGGCGCTGACGCTCGACGGTGCGATGCAGGCGGCGGGTCTTGATGACGGGCCGGTCGCTGTCGTGACCGCGGGCTGGCAGGAAGCCGAAGGAGATATCGACCCGATACGCAAGGTGTTGAGCCAGCCGATCCACGATGTCGGCCTGTATCGCCTGAGTCGGCAGCTTTTCCAAGCCGAGCCCGAGCTACACAACCGTTATCGGCAACGGCAGGACCGGCTCGCCGAACAGCAGGCGCTGTATCGACAGCGGCTGCGTCAGCACGCCATCGCGGTTCGTCGCACGTTGAAGGCAAGCGGCACGCCGGCCGTGATCGCGCCGGAACGCCGCCACGCGATTGCCCAGCTTCGCGCACTGGACCGGCATCATCTGCGGCAGGTGGAAAATGCCCAGCTCCGATTCGGTTCCGAGTTTAATGTGAATAGCAACCGCACACTCGCACTGGCAACCGAAAAACTGCATGCCGAGCTCGACAACTTCCCGACCGTAATTCTGGCGGGTGGCAACCTGCCCGTCCTGCTGAATCGATTGCGATTGTTTTCGCTGGACGACGTGCTGAGTCGCAAACACGTGGTTGCATGGTCCGCTGGCGCCATGCTGCTCGGCGAGCGCATCGTGCTGTTTCACGAGCGTATGCCACAGGGACTCCGCGACGCCGAAATTCTCGATCGCGGTTTTGGCCTGTTGGCGAAGACCATTGTCATGCCGGACGCGACGAATCGCCTGCGCACCGGCAATACACTGCGCATGAGCGCCATGAGTCGGCGTTTCTCACCGGCGACCTGCTGCCTGCTGAACAACGGTTCGAGTGTGCTGTTTGTCAACAACGTACCGGTGCACGCCCACGATGCTCGCTACCCGGCGACAAACGGCAAACTGAAAGCGGTGGCGGTGTCGTGACATTCTCCATCGAGTCACTGCTCACCGTCGCCCGCGACAATCCAGACGCGCTGGGTTCAGCGTTGGCAGCCCGCTCGATCCCGATGGTGGACGGCAATAAAGTGACCTTTGTGTTTCACGGCCAGGCGGATGCGGTGTACCTGCGTTGCTGGGTATCCGGGCTGGATACATCACAGCCGCTGGAGCCCCTGGAGGCCGGTGAGCTGTGGGCCACGACGATCGATCTGCCAACGGGCTCGCGTGTCGAATACAAACTGGAGGTCGTGCGCAACGGCCAGAGCGAACTGATCCTCGACCCGCTTAATCCGAACCAGGCGGACGACCCTTTCGGCGCAAACTCGGTGTGCCAGGCCGACGGTTACGAACGCCCGGAGTGGACCGAACGGCACGCTGAAACCCACCAGGGCAGCCTGCACATCGTGCAGGTCCCGACGGCCGCGTTCGGCGGAACGCGTGAAGTGCAGGTGTATTTGCCATCGACCTTCCGCGACAACCGCCGCTACCCGCTGCTGATCGTGCACGACGGCATCGACTACCTGCGTTACGCGGACTTCCAGAATGTTCTCGACAACCTGATTCACCGCCTGGAAATTCCGCCGATGGTCGTGGCGCTGACCCAGTCCCCGGACCGGCTCAGCGAATACGCCGGCAATGACCGGCACGCGGCGTTTATCGCCGAAGATTTGTTAGGCTTCATGCAGCAAGCCTTTCCGCTCGACGACAGGCCCGACAAGCGCTGCCTTATGGGCGCGAGCTTCGGCGGGGTCGCGTCGCTGCACGCCGCATGGCGCTATCCGGAGCTGTTCGGCAATCTGCTGCTGCAGTCGGGCTCGTTCGCTTTCAGTGACCTCGGGCGTCACAAGCGCGGTCCCGTGTTCGATCCGGTCGTTGAGTTCATGAACGAATTTAGAGCAGACACGGTCAGGCCGGCGGAGCGGGTGTTCATTAGCTGCGGCATGTACGAATCACTGATTTATGAGAACCGTTCGCTGGTTCCGCATCTGCAGCAAAAAGACGTCGACGTGCGTTTCGAGGAGGCGCGTGACGCGCACAACTGGCAAAACTGGCGAGACCGACTGAGACTCGGCTTGTCCTGGCTGTATCCGGGGCCGGCCTGGATCGTGTACGAATAAGAAGCTGGCCGATCGCATCGGCACGCAGCGACAACAAGAACAAAGGAGAACAGCATGGCTACGGTAACGAGACGCATCGGACTCTCTCTGGGCGCAGATATCTGCTGGCCGATCTGCTACGAGTCCCTGCTCAGCGAGCTCGACCTGTCGATCAAGTACGGGGGCGACACGCTGAACTTCGACGTGGAGCGGGTGCACATCGCGCCGTTCGACCTGATGCAAGCCTGCAAATACGACGTTGTGATCGACCGCCTCACACACTGGTACGGCACATCACGCGAGTGGATCAAGAAAGCCATCGTCACCAATGACCTGTACGTGTTCAACAATCCCTGGTCGCTGCAGGCGATGGAGAAGCACACCTCCTACGCCGCGATGATGCGCCTGGGTATTCCGGTACCCGAGACCTGGCTGATCCCGCCAAAAGAGTACGTCGAGTCTGACGATTTGAAGCCCACGCTGCGCCAGTACGCCGACCTGTTCGACCTCGGTGAGATCGGCGACAAAATCGGCTACCCGATGTTCATGAAGCCCTACGACGGTGGCGCCTGGGTGGGTGTGACGGCCATCAAGAACAAGGAAGAGCTCGAGAAGGCCTACGACAGCAGCGGCACACGTCTCATGCACCTGCAGAAAGGTGTGGTTCCGTTTGACAGTTTCGTCCGCTGTGTCGGGCTGGGGCCGCAATGGCGCTGCGTGAATTACGACCCGGATGCGCCACTGCACGATCGCTACCGGATGGACGTCGATTTCCTGTCGGACGATCAGGCCACCCGCCTGAAGGACATCACGATGGTGATCAACGCCTTCTTTGGTTGGGATTTCAACTCCTGCGAGTCGCTGCTCAGCAACGATGTGTGGCACCCGATCGACTTCGCCAACGCCTGCCCCGACTCCCAGGTCACGTCGCTGCATTACCATTTCCCATGGCTCATCAAAGCGAATATCCGCTGGTCGGTGTTCTGTGCAGCCAGCCAGCGGCGCGTCAGTACCGACCTGAACTGGCAGGCCTACTTCGATATCGCGGACAGCGACAGATCGTTTGACGAAAAGCTCGCCGGCTACGTCGATATCGCGCGACGCCGCTTCGACATCGACGAATTCGAGGAATTTTGCCACCAGCATCTTGCACACCTTGATGAAGTGGCCTACGACTACTTCGGCTCACCGGAAGTTCGCGACGCGATTCGCCTGAAAGTCGAGTCTTTGTTCCCGACACACGAGCAAGAGCAATTTACCGAGTTGTTCTGGCAGCGCATTCAGCACTGGCGCGACACCGAGGGCAGCGCGCCGGCTGGTTCATGAAAGAGACAACACACTGGTACTCCGGCCGAGTGGAACAGGAGGTACGGCTGGTGCGCTGGGGGCACTATGGAACCCCGGTGCTGCTGTTCCCGACCGCTGGCGGCGACGCCGAGGAAATCGAGCGTTTCCTGATGATCGACGCTCTGCGCCCGCTGATCGACGCGGGCCGAATCAAGGTGTACTCGACAGACAGCCTCGCCGGTCGCGCGTGGTTTAGCGGCGAACACTCCGCCGAGTATTGCGCGAAGTTGCAAAACGCCTTCGACGCGATGATCTACCATGAAATCACGCCGGCGATTCGCACGGACTGCCAATCGGACGGTATCGAGATTATTGCGGCCGGCGCATCGATCGGAGCCTTCAACTCCGTGGCGACACTCTGTCGCCATCCGGATGCGTACAAGCTCGCGATCGCGATGAGCGGGACCTTCGATTTGTCGAAATACCTGAAAGGCGAGTTCTACGCCGACTTCTACTTTTCCTCACCACTGCACTACCTGCCGGACCTCAGCGGGCCGCAACTCGATCTGCTGCGCACGCGGACGGTGCTGCTGCCGACCGGTGAGGGCAAGTGGGAAGACATCGGCGAGTCCTGGCGGATCGCCAACCTGCTCGGCCAGAAGGGCATTCCGAATCGCGTGGACTCCTGGGGCCCTGACTACGACCACGACTGGGTGACCTGGCGGGAAATGCTGCCGAAATACCTCGACGAATTCGCCTGATTACTCCGCGACCAGGTGCAGCTCGGAGCCGACCGCGTCGGCCATACGCAGCGTCTCATCGAGGTCGGGATGCCGCAGCATTACGAAGCCGTCCGAGACCAGTGTCTTTGTCCAGTCACGGCGCGGCGTACCGGGCGGCAGCAGGGTATTGCTGACGACGTGCGCACCGAAGCGCTGCTGCAGGGACTCCGTCCCCTCATAGCGCGCAATACGGCCGACACCACGAGCACGCTTGTACACTGTCGCGACGTTGTAACGACGCTCCCACGGCTCGTGCAACACACCCTGGGCCACAGCCTGACCCCAGGCTTTAAAGACATCAAAATCGCAGGCCCATTTCATTTGCTCGACCTGATGCGCGCCCGGCGGGCGACCGCCGATCTCGCCGAACACCACGTCGCCGTCCGCCTTGCGATACCACTCCATGTGCGTGAAGCCGGTGCCGAAATTGAGCGCCTTGATGACGTCCCGACCCATCTGCACACCGTCAGCGAGCGCCGGGCTATCGACGTCACGCAGCAGCACAACCTGTGGGCTGATCCACTCGTTGCTGCGCGCGATCAACGGTCGCGGTCGATAGATGGCGATGCTGTAAAACGCGATGTCGCCGTCGATGGTGATCGTATCGAACGTGTACTCCTCGCCGTCGACAAATTCCTCAACGCTGACGGTCGGGACATGTCGCAGCCTGGGTATGACGTCGCGCAGCTCATCGCGGGAGTTGACGCGGTAGGTGTCGGCCGAGCCGGCACCGTCGACCGGCTTGATGATTATCGGGAAACCGATGCTTTCGGCCGCCTGCCAGCAGGCCGACGCGCTGTCTGCGGCGATGTGTCGCGGCGTGCGGATGCCGGCTTTATCCAGCGCCAGCTTCATCGCTTCCTTGTCGCGAAACAGGCGGGCGTGCTCGATGCTCATACCGTCCACACCGAAGTGGGCCCGCAGCTCGGCGGCGAGCAGGATGCCCGGCTCCCAGAGACACTCGATGCGATCGATCGTTTGCCCGCGCAGCGCATCCCGCAGCTCAGCGGCGACCGCATCCGCATTCCACAGCGACGACACCTGCACATAGCGATGCAGCGAACGGCGAACAATGTCGGGCAGCCGATCGGTCGATTGGTCACCCACACCGAATACCGTGGCGCCGGCCTCGGCCAGGCCACGGGTGAAGTCCGGCATGTCGTCCGGATAGCCGGGGGAAATGATCAGAACATTCATGCCGGATGCCTTGTGTTTCGGGACCGATGAAGTCGACACAGGTAGACTAGCAATGTTTGTACTCCACAATGTGACTGCTATCGAATCCCAGCTCAACATTTGCCTCGCGTCGTCGGAATTCGCGCCGCTGGCGAAAACCGGCGGCCTCGCGGACGTCAATGCCGCCTTATCCGCGCAACTCGTCAAAGCCGGGCACGACGTTCGCGTGCTGATGCCCGCCTATTCCGACCTGAAAACGGACGGCTGCTCGATTGAGCCGGTAACCGGACTGCAGGATCTGCAGCTCGCTATCGGCGGCTGGCGCTTCAGTTACAGCATCGACGTACTCACCCTGCCGTCAGGCCAGCTCGTGCACCTGCTGCGTTGCCCGGCGATGTTTGACCGGCCGGGACTTTACAGCCAGGACACTGACGAACACCTGCGGTTTCTGGTTCTCTCGCGTGCAGCGATCGAATGGTGCCAGCACACGGGATTTGCACCGCACATTTTCCACTGCCACGACTGGCACACGGCGATGATCCCGCTGTACCTGAAGACCGTGTATGCCTGGGATCGTCTGTTTGAAAACACGCGCTCGGTCCTGACGATCCACAACATCGGCTACCAGGGGCGGTTCAGCCGCGACATTTTGCCCGACGTTGATCTCGGCGATGCGGCGCACAGCCTGCATCAGGACGACCTTGAGCGTGGCGAGATCAACTTTCTGAAAACGGGTTTACTGTACGCCGACCTGCTGACCACGGTCAGCCCGACCTATGCACAGGAAATTCAGACGGACACCTACGGCATGGGCTTGCAGGACATACTGCAATCGCGCGCTGGCAACCTGGTCGGCATACTCAATGGCGTCGACTATCACGAGTGGAATCCGGAGACCGACCCGTTAATCCCGGCCAACTTCTCGGCGGACGATTTAAGCGGCAAGGCAAGCTGCAAACTTGAGCTGATGCGCGAAATGGGGCTCAAGCCGGATCCGCGCTTGCCGCTGGCCGGCATCGTGACCCGCCTGGTGAGTCAGAAGGGCATCGACCTGATGGAGCAGGTGTTGCCGCGCATGCTGAGCGGGCAGCGTTTCGGGCTTGCCGTGCTCGGCAGCGGCGAAGCGAAGTACGAGCGATTTTTCGATGAACTGCGACGCATGTTCCCGGACCGCGTCGGCTTTTACCGAGGCTATAGCAACAAGCTCGCGCACTGGATTGAGGCGGGCAGCGATATGTTCCTGATGCCGTCCGCCTACGAACCCTGCGGCCTAAACCAGATGTACAGCCTGCGCTACGGCACAATACCCATCGTCAGGGCGACCGGCGGGCTCGCCGATTCGGTGGACATGATCGATCCGGAACTCGCCGAGGGGACGGGCATCCTTTTCGAACACTACGACGCGAACGGCCTGCGCTGGGCCGTCAACACGGCGCTCGACTGGTACGACAACGACCTGCTGTGGCGCCAGATCATGCTGAATGGAATGGCGCAGGATTTTTCCTGGGAACACCAGACCGACGAGTACGTGTCGCTGTTCAGGAGGCTGGCCGACCTGTGAACATTCTGTTTATCGAACCGTCGTTCCCCAGCAATCAGCGTGAGTTTGCTCGCGCACTGCATGCCGCCGGCGCCCGCGTCATCGGCATAGGCGAGCGCCCCAAAGACCACCTCGATCACGAGTTGCGGCAATGGCTGTATGACTACGTGCAGATCCGCTCGGTCGTCGACGAGGCCGCCCTGCTCAAAGCCGTCCGCCTCGTGCAGAGCAAACTGTGGGTTGACCGGCTGGAAGCCACGATCGAGGCACACATCATGCCGGCGGCAAAAGTGCGCGAGGCTACCGGTATCCCGGGGACATCGACCAAGACCGCGTTCCTGTGTCGGGACAAGCCGGCAATGAAAGAGGTGCTGCGCCAGGCGGGGATTGCCTGTGCACAATCAACGCGTGCCAGTTCCGCACAGGACGCTCGCAGTTTTGCATCCTCGGTCGGATACCCGCTGATCGTGAAACCGGTGGACGGCGCTGGTGCCTCGGGCACCCATCGCGTCGACGATGACCACGGGCTCGAGAAGGTCATCGTTCAGTCCGGACTCGCAGACGGTCACGCCGTGGCGATCGAGGAGTTTATCGAAGGTCATGAAGGCTATATCGACACTCTGACGATCAATGGCGAGGTCCAGCACGAGTTCATCACGCACTACTATCCCAATGTACTGACTGCGATGCGCGAACGCTGGATATCGCCGCAGATGGTCACGACCAATCGCATCGATGCACCCGGCTACGAGGAAGTGCGGGGCATGACGCGCGCGGTGATAAAGGCGCTGGATATCGGAACCTCGGCAACGCACATGGAGTGGTTTTTCGGCCCGAAGGGACTCAAGTTTTCCGAGATCGGTTGCCGGCCGCCCGGCGTCGGTCAGTGGGACGTGTACAACGCAGCCAACGAATTCGATCTGTACTTCGAATGGGCGCATGCGCTACAGCACGGCAGCGTGCATACACGGCCTTCGAGACGGTATTCGGCGGGCATGATCGCGCTGCGACCCGACGGCGATGGTCACATCACGGGCTACACCGGCGCCGACGACATCCAGGCGCGTTACGGCGACAACATCGTCGCTGCGCGATTGCCGGAACCCGGTACCCCCACACAACCGGTGGAAGCCGGCTACATGGCAAACGCCTGGGTGCGCGTGCGGCACCCCGACTACGACACTCTGCGTTCGATCATGAACGACATCGGCGAGACCCTGAAGGTGCACGCCGAGTAACCGCAACACGAAAGAGGACCCGAACCCATGCGCCAGACAACCCGCTTTGCCTGCCTGACTCTGACGGCCCTGCTCGTCTTGCTGGCCGCTCTGACCCGGCAGCCCGTCGCCGCATCAGAACACGGACTACCGACCTGGCTGGTCGGCTGTTGGGTTTCCGACAACGGAGAGTCGCTGGAAGCCTGGACGCAGGACACGGACTCCACACTGATCGGCTTCTCGAGCATCGTGAAAGACAACCGAGTGGTCTTCTATGAATTGATGAGTATTCATAGCGATAGCGGCGCGCCACTCGTGTTCACCGCGTACCCATCGAATCAGCCGGGGGGCTCGTTCGACGCGATCAGCCAGACCGAAGACAGCGTGGTGTTCCAGAACCCGGCGCACGATTTTCCACAGCGCATTCGCTATCAGCGCTCCGGCAACCAGTTGATTGCTGACATCGCTCTCGCGAGCGGCGACAAGCAGATCGATTTCCTGAAGACGCAGTGCACTGACTGATCGCAACACCGCGACTGCTCGCGAAAAACCGGTTTGCGGAGAAGACTGCCCGTCGCGGGGTTAATGCGTACTGCGAGACGCCATCGCGCACAGCGTTTGCCACTCCGCGGAGTCCGCGGACAACGCCCGGGCGTCGTGACGCTGCAGCAGCAGCCGATCCGGCCATCCGACCAGCGGACCGGTCAGTCGATTGGCCAGGTAGGTCCGGGTTGCCGGGTAGGCGTCACGCAGGCTGTGGGTGAGCTTGCGCTCCCGCGCTCCCTCATCGAGCCAGCCAAGGCGCGATCCGGACACGATAAACGCATCAAAAGGATCCGTGCTCAGGGCCTGTAGCGTTTGACGGGCACTCGACTCGAAGAAGGTGCGAACTGCAATGCCGGAAGCGCGCAGCAGGTCCGCCATCGCCATCGCGCCGATGACCTCGGTGTTGCCGGGCGGCAGGATGATAGCCACCCGCTGGCGAGGATTGGCAGGCTCCGGTGCCCTTCCGAGGCGTTGCCAGCAGCGATTGAAATTGGCCAGCCCGACGGCGATTTCGAAGGAGTTCCACTGGTCGGTTTCCCAGCCGCGCATGAATTCCTGGGCGAGATCATCGACCAGCTGGGCCCGTGCGCGCATATCCAGCAACGCGTCAGGTAACGCCGGCAGCGCCTCCGGAGAACACTGGATCAGCCGCTCGGCAAGCTGACCGATCACCGGCCAGTTATCGCCCCGGTTGCGCTGCTGTTGGTACAGCGCGGTCATGCCCGCAAACGCTCCGGCGGCGGTCAGCGAGTCACAGGCGCTTGATGACTTAAGTTTCGCATCCGAAACCTGCCTCAGCCGAGATATCGGTAACTCGGCGAGTTGCATTGGCCAGTCCGAATAGCGTCGATCAGCGACCCAGCCGGCATTCAATATCGAGACATCGGTGTGGCGCGAGTCAGCAGCGATGCGTTGCATCAGCCCGCAGACACGGTCGGCCGGACCTTCAAGCCACTGCAGAAATACACCGTTTTCGGAAAACAGCACGCCCGACACCTGATTGCCGAGGTTGTTGCTGGCGGCATCGCTGGCGAGTTGGACGGCTGCCGGACGCGACACCGGGTTGCACGCGCGGCTGCTGTAGGTAAGCCGGAACACCCGTCGGGTGCTGGCATGAAATTGTGTGTCGGCCTGCATAGAACGATCCCCTCCGATCGGAGCGGGTTCTGAAGGAACGCGTAACGCGCTTATCACCGAATTAACTGATGGACACCGGCAACAACGGTGGCGCTCCCCGGAACACCCCGCCCGGCAAAACGTGAATTCGTCGGCAGGTCTCCTGACTTACGGGTCTTCGCGTCCTCTAACCTTCCCGGGCCGCTTTACCCAGTGGTTATCGCGGAGGTAGCTCGCCGCTCACAGTTGCGGGGGCAGTTGCGGACTCGACTAACCGTCTCACCGCATTCCCTGTACAGCCTTTCTGCTGGCTGGTACCGACAAATCCATGGTGCACTACTGGAGTGAGGCGGTCCAGCACTATTCACCGGGCGTCAAAAGCGCCTATATAACTCAATATGTTGACTTCCAATCTCGCGTCGGTACAACATGTAGGGGTAGTCGGTTCGCGCGATGCGCGATGAAAAGGGAATCCGGTGGCTCGCGAGAAGCGAGGAATCCGGAACTGCCCCCGCAACTGTAAACGGCGGCGACGCGCCATAAGGCCACTGGGGAGACCCGGGAAGGCGGCGCGTTCGGAACCCCGTGAGTCAGGAGACCTGCCACTACAACACAGTACTCATCGGACGGGGTGTGCCGGCGGGTTTCGTCGCCGGTCCGTTGTCTCAGTCCGCGTTCGCGAAGCCATAGCGCCCCGTAGGTATCCATCCTCAATCAACAGGGGCGAGCGAATGGCAGTCACAGCCACATCAGAAACACGTAACGAATCCGACAAAACCACCAGCATCCGTCACGGCATCCTTGTCGACCACGCCCGCGATGCGCTGCTGACCGATTTTGGAAAGGCAACGATGCGCGACCGCTACCTGTTGCCCGGTGAGTCGTTTCAGGATCTGTTCGCCCGTGTGGCCAGCGCGTATGCCGATGACGCTGATCATGCCCAGCGCCTGTACGATTACATGTCCATGTTGTGGTTCATGCCGGCAACGCCGGTCCTGAGCAACGGCGGCAGCGAGCGCGGGCTGCCTATCTCCTGCTTCCTGAATGCGGTCGACGACAACCTCGACAGTATCGTCGGCACGTGGACTGAAAATGTCTGGCTGGCCTCCAACGGCGGTGGTATCGGTACCTATTGGGGTGACGTGCGTTCGATTGGCGAATCGGTGCGCGAGAACGGACAGACCTCCGGCATTATTCCGTTTGTCCGCGTCATGGACTCCCTGACGCTTGCGATCTCTCAGGGGTCGCTGCGTCGCGGTTCGGCGGCTGTCTACATCGACGTGCATCACCCCGAAATCGAGGAATTCATCGAAATCCGCAAGCCCTCCGGCGACTTCAACCGGAAGAGCCTTAATCTCCATCACGGTGTCGCGATCACGGACGAATTCATGGAGGCCGTTCGCGAAGACGCGCAGTTTGCGCTGAAGAGTCCGGCAAACGGAGAGGTCCTGCGCAAGGTGTCCGCACGCGAGCTGTGGCAGCGCATTTTGGAGACCCGTTTGCAGACCGGTGAGCCCTACCTGCTGTTCGTTGATACCGCCAACCGAGACCTGCCGGAGCACCAGAAGCAGCTCGGGCTCAAAGTCAGGCAGTCCAACCTGTGCAGCGAAATCCTGCTGCCGACCGGACGCGACCAGGACGGTGAAGCGCGCACGGCGGTCTGCTGTCTTGCCTCGGTGAATCTCGCGCGCTGGGACGACTGGCGCCACGATCCGCAGTTCGTTGAGGACATCCTGCGACTGCTCGACAATGTGCTGGACGACTTCATCGCACGGGCACCCGACAGTATGTCGCAGGCGCGGTATTCCGCGATGCGCGAGCGGTCTGTCGGATTGGGGGCCATGGGCTTCCACAGCTACCTGCAGGACCAGGGCATCCCGTTTGAAAGCGCGATGGCGAAAAGCCTGAATCGGCGCATGTTCCAGCACCTGCGCAGCGATGCCGACAAAGCGTCGCAGACGCTCGCCGACGAGCGCGGCGCCTGTCCGGATGCAGCGGCTTCAGGCGTTGCCGAGCGGTTCAGCCACAAACTTGCAATTGCGCCGACGGCGAGTATCAGCATCATCTGCGGCGGTACGAGTGCCTGCATCGAACCCATCCCCGCCAATATCTACACGCACAAAACGCTGTCCGGCTCATTCACGGTCAAAAACGCCGCGTTGGAGACCCTGCTCGACTCCCGTGGCCTCAACACGGCGGATACCTGGGCATCGATCCTGCAGCACGACGGCTCGGTGCAGCACCTCGTCGAGCTGACCGACGACGAAAAAGCGGTGTTCAGGACTGCGTTCGAAATCGACCAGCGCTGGGTTGTCGACTTTGCCGGTGATCGTGCACCGAGTATCTGCCAGGGCCAGTCGATCAACCTGTTCCTGAAGAGCGACATTCACAAATGGGACCTGCTGATGTTGCACTGGTCGGCCTGGGAACGCGGCATAAAGAGCCTCTACTACTGCCGATCGAAATCGGTACAGCGTGCGGGCTTCGCCGGCGTGGAAGGCGACAACACCAAGACGTGGCCGGAGCGAGAGCTCGAAACCCAACTCAATGACTACGACGAATGCGTCGCCTGCCAGTAAGTGACCGAGGATCAAGGAATGACACAGCAACCCAACCAGATTGAACTGATCAACAAACCCGGCCTCATGACACCGAGTCGCACCTACAAGCCGTTTCGCTATCCGTGGGCGATCGATTACTGGCGTCTGCAGCAGCAGATCCACTGGATGCCGGAGGAAGTCCCGCTCGGCGAGGACTGTAAGGACTGGTCAAACCACCTGAGCGACGCTGAGCGCAATCTGCTGACCCAGGTGTTTCGCTTTTTCACGCAGTCCGACGTCGAGGTGCAGGACAACTACCTCGAACGCTATGCGCAAGTGTTCAGGCCAACCGAAATCAAAATGATGCTGGCCGCGTTTTCGAACATGGAGACCGTTCACATCGTCGCGTATGCCCTGCTGCTGGAAACCCTTGGCATGCCGGATTCCGAATTTGCTGCTTTCATGGACTACGAGGCGATGCGTGACAAGCATGACTACATGCAGGAATTCGGCGTCAACAGCGAGGCAGACATCCTGAGGACGCTGGCCATGTTTGGCGGCTTCACCGAAGGACTGCAGCTGTTCGCCAGTTTCGCGATCCTGCTGAATTTTCCGCGGCACAACAAAATGCGCGGCATGGGCCAGATCGTGTCCTGGTCGGTGCGCGACGAAAGCCTGCACTGCGAAGGCGTGCTGAAGTTGTTCCACACTTTCGCTGAAGAGACAGGTGCGCTGTCGGATTCGGTAAAAGACGACATCATTGATTGTGCGAAGACGGTCGTTCGCCTGGAAGACAGCTTCATCGACCTGGCCTTTGAAATGGGGCCGCTGGAAGGCCTGACGGCCGACGACGTCAAGCGCTACATCCGATATGTGGCCGACTGGCGCCTGCAGCAACTGTCGCTGTCGCCGGTCTACGGGATCAACGAGCACCCGCTGCCGTGGCTGACCGAGATTCTAAATGGCGTCGAGCACGCGAATTTCTTTGAAACACGAGCAACGGAATACGCCAAGGGCGCAACCAATGGCAGCTGGCACGGCGAAGCCGGTGTCTGGTCTGCGTTCGACCAGCGCGTGCACCAGTCCAGACAGACGGCCATGCCGCTGATCTCCGGCGTTTGATTCAGACCGTGTGGACGGCGTTGGTCGTCCACCCGGTTTCCGATGTGCAGGGAATTGTCTTATACGCCCCCGCCTGTGGCGAAAGTCCGCTCAGGCGCCTGCCCAGGCCTTCTTGATCCACGCTTTAACCACCTTGTCGACATCTCCCGGCTTTTCCAGCCGCACGCGGTGACTCACCATCGCGTTGAAACTGCCCGAGGCTTCGAGTCGATCCGTCGGCGCAGTGCCTTTCAGGTTCAGGCCGAGGTCGACACGCGTTTTGGTTGACGGCTGCACGATCGCAAACTGCTTCGACCGACGCAGGCTCACATAGGCTTTTTTCGGCGAGATATCGACATCACCGCAGGCCTTCGCAGCCTTGATGACGGCGTCGTAAACGGGTTTAAGGTCGGCCTTCGGTCCGCTGTACTGTGCGGCAACCAGGTCCGTATCGCTGTTGCCCGCGTCGCTTTTTAACGCTTTGTGCGCGACCAGGTTCGCGAAACCGTGCGTCATGCCGTGATCGGCCTTCAGGTGTTTTACGATCAGGCCGTGTTTATCGAGCTTTGATCGTTTTACGATCGCGAGCCACTGCGGCAGTGTCTTGCCGGTTTTTTCCTTCATGTTGGCGATCATGGCCTCGGCCATCGCCTCCGGTGATTTCCCCATAGTCACTCCCCCCGATTAACTATTGAATGGCACTGTGCGGCCATTTCTCGGCGCGCATCGACTTCGGCGCGAATGCCCCCATCAGGCTCATCATGCCGAGCATCATGCGCGCGCCAAACGTGACCTTGCCGGTCTCGATGTAGGCTTTGAAGTTTTCTGCGATGAACCTCGATCCGTCGGCCATCGATTTCTCGCTTTTCGAGCCTGCGACTACCTGTTCGGTAATCAATCGCAGTTCGGTGCCGCCATCCACCTCGGTGAGTTCGTAGGTCACTTGCGATGGCGGATCGTCGTAGTTGGTCAGTTGGAACGTGGTGACGAGACGATTGGGAGGATCGATTTCGACGATGCGGCCGACCACGCCGACCGTACGCTGGTCGGCCGACAGCATCCGGTAAGTGTTGCCGTCCGCCATCGCTTGCGTGTCCCAGGCCGAGTTCCAGAAAAACGGTCGCGGTGATGTCGTGTTGACGAGCTCGGACCAGACCGTGTCTAACGGTGCGTTGATGACGACTTTATAAATGCCTTTTTCGGCATGTGTTGCAGTGTTCATGACTTGTCTCTCTTTGTCTTTTCGTTGTTGGCCCTGGCTTCGGCGGCGTATTTGAGCTGCGTCAGTGAGCTGCTCCAGTAAGCGCTGTATTCGCTGGTCCAGCGATCGTGAATCATCTGGATCGGCACGGCGTTGAAATACAGTCGGCGCGTGCGGCCGTTCTTTTCAGACAGGATCAGGCCAGCGTCCTCCAGCACACGCAGGTGCTTCATGACGGCGATCCGACTGACATCGAACTCACCGGCCAGTGAGCCGACAGCGATGCCCGGTGACGCTTTAACGAGATCCAGCATGCGTCGTCGGCCTTCGTGTGCCAGCGCCTGAAAAACGGCGTCCATTTGGGTGTCTGCTAACATGTAACTAAATAGTTACCTATTGACGGATTTCTGTCAAGCCCACATTTCGCCGTCAGTGCGGCACAATGCCTGTGTGACTACAGAAGCCGCCCTACCCGTTAGAAACCGCGGTCGCGAAATCGCCGGACTGCTGGGCTGGATCGTCGTGAGTTTTGCCGCGTCGGCGATCGGCGCGCGTGCGTCGATCAGTGCCAGTACATTCTATGCGCAGCTGACCCAACCGGCCTGGGCACCGCCCGCCTGGGTCTTCGGTCCGGTCTGGGCCGTGCTGTTCGCACTGATGGCGATTGCGGCGTGGCTTGTCTGGCGCGAGGGTGGTTTCGCCGCGCAGCGTAACGCGCTGGTCATGTTTCTCGCGCAGCTTGCACTTAATGTGCTGTGGAGTTGGTTGTTCTTCGCGTGGCAGCTGGGCGGCATCGCGTTTGCCGAAGTGCTGCTGTTGTGGGCGGCGATCTTGCTGACGATCGTGCTGTTCTGGCGAGTCAAACCGTTAGCCGGTGCCCTGCTGGTGCCCTATCTGCTGTGGGTAAGCTTTGCCAGTGTATTGAACCTTACGCTGTGGCTGAGTAATCCGGCTTTGCTGGGCTGATTCGCGAGCCGCCTCTGCCGCATGCGTGTTTTGTCGGCGAAGCCTGATGCGTCTAGTCTTTCTTGATGACGACGGTGTAGTCCAGCATCGCGCCACGCGGTGGTCGCGGAAAGGGCGCGGCAGCCTTGATCAATCGCATCGCAGCACGATCGAATCGTTTGGATCCCGAGCTGTCGGCAATCTCGATGTTCACGATGTCTCCGTCGTTCGCCATGGAAAACGACACCATCGCCGACCCGCGCGGTACCGATGAGGGCAGGCGTTTCCGCGACAGTATGCCAACGATTTTTCCAGCGTAATTCGACGCGTCCGAATCGCCGGGCTGCAGATTGGTGTTTTCCGCCGTCGCTGCGGCGCTGGGCGAACCGCTGGTAGGGGACGCCACACTGTCGGTCGCGTCCTCTCCGTCTTCGCTCTGGCTCGTTGCGCTGGTGCCCTGCTCCATAAGGTCTGCGGGATTGTGCGACAGCGGAATCGTGGAGGGCGCAGGCTCGTCGACCGGCGACTCCGGGATTGTGGCTAGCGGCATGACCGGCGGTGGCTCCACCTTGTCCGGGAGGTCGTTGGTGACAGTCTCCTTGACGGGTGCCGGCTCCGGTTCGGCCGCGTCGTCGGGTGTGGGTTCAGGCTCAGGTTCCGGCTGAACCACCTCCGGCAGGATGTCCGCCGGCGCAGGATCCAGCGCTTCTGACGGAGTCTCCGTCTCTGCGGTGGGCTCACTGCCCCGGTCCGCCGCTGCGTTGGCCGTGTTGCGTCCGGAGTTGCCGAAATTGACTTCAATGCGCCCACCGGCAACCTCAACGAGCGGTGGTGGCGGACGCACAAACGTCATTAGCAGCAGGCCGTGCACGCCGAGTGCCACGCCGGATGCAAGCAACCAGTGGACGGTTTTTACCGTCATTGCGGTTGCGCCTGTGTGAGCACGACGATCTGCTCGTTGCCCTCGGCCTTCAGGCGGGCGATCAGGTTCAGGAGATCGGTGGCGGGCAGGTTACGGTCCGGCAGCAAACGGACAGGGGATTCACTGTCTGCCCGAAGCGCCAGGTACTCGGACACGGATTCGAGGCTGGTCCCGCGATACGTGAGTCGACGGTCTTTGTCGATCGCCAGCGCGTCCGGGTCTGTGCAGCAGTCGAGGCTGTTCGACTGCACGAACTGCAACTCGCGCGGCGGCTGCGCCAGCGTGCCGGCCACCATGAAGAAGATCAGAATCAAAAAGACGATATTGATCAGCGAGATCATCGGCTCGCCTTTCGCCCACCTGCGAATCCGGTGCCTCAAAACTCGGGCTCACGGAGCGTGACGTCGAGTCCGGGCACCTCTGCCACGATCGTCAGCACGTCGATCATGCGCTGGGTAACAACCGCATCAGCGGGCTCGACGGTCAGCGACGTGGTGCCGGCGGCCGCAAGCGCCTGCAGACGGACGACGATGTCTACGTCCTGCAGTTGCTCGGCGCCGAGACTGACGCCGGTCGCCTCGATCAACAGCAGGTTATTGTCACTGGATGCGCTGCTGTTGCCGGACGACGAAGCCACCGAAATCTCGATCTCCGAAAATCGTGAGAAGGTCGAGCTGAGCATGAAAAACAGCAGCAGCAGGAATATCACGTCGATCAGCGACGTGATCGAGGCTCGTTTGCGCGGTGCGCGGTGCTTAAGTGCCATCCGGACCGCCGCCTGCAGAACTCGTAAACACCGCGAGTACGTATTCTGCAGCCAGACGCTCCGCGTCAATACGGCCCTCAAACCAGGACAGCGCGATGCCGGTCGGCATGGTCACCGCCAGTCCCGCGGCTGTCGTCAAGAGTGCGACCCAGATACCACCCGCGAGTGCGGACGGGTCAACCTGTGCGCCAGCATCCTGCAGGGCCTGGAAGGCCTCGATCATACCGATCACTGTGCCGAGCAGACCGAGCAACGGTGAAAACTGTGCGACGTTGTCGAGGGTTCGAAAACCGCTTTCCAACGGTGTGAGCCGAAGCTCGGCTTCGGCCTCGAGTACCGCCTGGGTGTCACGACCGAGCGCCTGGGTGGTCGCCATGGCAAAAACCGGCGCGAGAAAATGTCCGGATGCCTGCAGGGTCTGTCGCGCCCCGTCGCGGTCACCGGTTTTGAGCTGTCGAGTGGCTTTGTCGATGTCGGTGCGGTTACCGACACCGTGGCTGCGATACTGCAGCGCCTTGTAGATCACCAGCGCCAGCGTGCAGATCGAGATGATCAGCAACAGGAGAAGGACCGGGCCACCGAGCTCATAGAATTGAACAAGGGGATCGATCATCCCACCACCGCCGGGCGTGTCTTGTGCCATGTCTGTTCTTTGTCGACCGAAGACGCGTCTGGGACGCGAAGAATAGCCTGGGCTGAACAAGCCTTCACCGCGAGCCGTGACGACTCGCAGTGAAGACAGCGATCAGCGTTCAGCTATTAGAACATAGTTGACAGGGTGAACTTGAAGTTACGACCGACCGCCGGCCGGGTAGACAGCAACGGGATGTAGGACTCGTCGGCAAGGTTCTCGACACCGAGGCGA
>JBCCNM010000013.1:0-40116 GCA_039025835.1 Pseudomonadota bacterium
CCTGGGCTAGCGAAGACACTACTGTCGTTAGCGGCGCTCCGTTTGAGCCTTTTCCTTCGTTTCGGTGCGCGCCGGACCGGCAACGTGGCAGGCCGCCTGGGCTAGCGAAGACACTACTGTCGTTAGCGGCGCTCCGTTTGAGCCTTTTCCTTCGTTTCGGTGCTCGCCGGACCGGCAACGTGGCAGGTCGCCGGGGCTAGCGAAGACACTACTGTCGTTAGCGGCGCTCCGTTTGAGCCTTTTCCTTCGTTTCGGTGCGCGCCGGACCGGCAGTTTGGCGGGTCGCCTGGGCTAGCGAAGACGATACTGTCGTTGGCGCGTAGTGGGTGGCTGACGGGTTAGGCGTTCTAGTAACTTGGCGCAATTTCAAAAGCCTGTGGTTGACTCATGGGCGTAAGATAGAGCTTTGCGTACTGTGCCCGCGGGGGTGTTGGTGCAGTCTGGATACGCCGAGGCACACTATGAACACGACGACAGGAAACGCGGCTGTGGAACTTCCCGAGCGCCAGAATTCTTACGACTACGATGAACTGATCACCTGCGCAAAGGGTGAGTTGTTTGGTCCGACGAACGGCCGGCTGCCGATGCCACCAATGCTGATGACCGACAGAATTCCTCTGATTTCGGACGCGGGCGGCAAGTACGGCAAGGGTGAAATCAAGGCGGAACTCGATATTAAACCGGACCTCTGGTTCTTCGACTGCCACTTCGAAGGCGATCCGGTCATGCCCGGGTGTCTGGGCCTCGACGCCATGTGGCAGCTTGTTGGCTTTCACCTCGTCTGGTCCGGGCACGAAGGTCGCGGTCGGGCGCTCGGTGTGGGCAAGGTCAAGTTTTTCGGCCAGGTGCTGAAAAAAGCCAAGCTGGTAACGCTGCAGATCGACATCAAGCGTGTCATTTCCCGTAAACTTGTCATGGCGATCGCCGATGGGTCGATGTCTGTTGACGGTCGCGAGATTTACACGGCCGAGGACCTTCGGGTTGGCCTGTTTACGTCCACAGACGACTTCTGACACAACCACACTCTTACATTACGGATAAAGCAGCATGCGTCGCGTTGTTATCACCGGTCTCGGTGCTATCAGTTGTATTGGTAATTCCAACGAAGAAATTTCCGCCTCCCTGAAAGCCGGCCGCTCCGGCATCGTCGCCAACGACTCGTTTGCCGAGATGGGACTGCGTAGCCAGGTCTCCGGTTCGGTCAACATCGACATCAAGGAACACATCGACCGGAAAGTGTTGCGCTTCATGGGCGATGCTGCTGCCTACGCGTACATCGCCATGCAGAAATCCATCGAGGATGCCGGGCTCGAGGAAGCGGATGTTTCCAACCCGCGTACCGGACTCATCGCCTCGTCCGGCGGCGCGTCGAGCGAAAATATCATCACGAGCTCAGACACGCTGCGCAATCGCGGCGTACGCAAGATCGGTCCGTACATGGTGCCCCGTTCGATGAGCAGTTCGGTGTCCGCCTGCCTCGCGACGCCGTTCAGGATCAAGGGCGTGAACTACTCCATTACGTCGGCCTGTGCGACCAGCGCACATTGCATCGGTGCTGCCGCGGAACAGATCCAGCTCGGCAAGCAGAACATTGTTTTCGCCGGTGGCGGTGAGGAAGAGCACTGGAACCTGTCCAGCATGTTCGATGCGATGGGTGCGCTGTCGACCAAGTACAACGAAACGCCGGCGAAAGCATCCCGACCGTACGACGTAAACCGCGACGGCTTTGTCAGCGCTGCCGGTGCCGGCATGCTGGTCGTCGAAGAGTACGAACACGCCAGGGCGCGCGGCGCGAAAATCTACGCCGAGCTCGTCGGTTACGGTGCGACCTCCGACGGCTTCGACATGGTCGCCCCGTCCGGTGAGGGCGCAATCCGCTGCATGCAGCTCGCCACCGCCACGGTCGATGGCACGATTGACTACATCAATACACACGGCACGAGCACACCGGTCGGTGACGTCCGCGAGCTCGAGGCAATCCGCGAGGTCTTCGGCGACACGATTCCGCAGTTCGGATCCACGAAGTCGATGGTCGGTCACTCGCTGGGCGCGACCGGTGCACAGGAAGCGATCTTCTCGATCCTGATGCTCAAGGACAACTTCATCGCGCCGTCGATCAATGTCGAAGAGGTCGATCCGGCGGTTGGCGATATGCCACTGGTCACCGAACTGATTGAAAATGCCGGTATCCGCACGGCGATGAGCAACAGCTTTGGCTTCGGTGGCACCAACGCCACGCTGGTTTTCCAGACCCTCTAGGTCACAGACGCCATGACCATCGAGACGCTGTCGGAAACCGCCTGTTTCGGCGGGCGCATCGGCTTTTATCGCCACCACTCGAGCGTCAACGACTGCGACATGCAGTTTTCAGTGTTCGTACCGCCGCAGGCCGAGCAAGGGCCTGTGCCGGTGCTGACTTTTCTGTCCGGCCTGACCTGCAGCGAAGAAAATTTCATGGTCAAAAGCGGCGCGCAGCGAGTGGCCGCAGAGCTCGGACTGATGCTGGTTTCCCCGGATACCAGCCCGCGCGGTGATGGTGTGCCGGATGACCCGGACGGCGATTATGACTTCGGGCTGGCCGCGGGTTTTTACCTGAACGCGACTCAGACGCCGTGGTCAGCAAACTACCGAATGTACGACTACATTACGACCGAGCTGCAGTCTGTCGTCTTCGGGCGTTTTCCAGGCGATCAACAGCGCCACGCCCTGTCCGGTCATTCGATGGGCGGTCATGGTGCGCTTGTGATCGGCTTGCGCAACCCGGGTCTGTTCCGATCGCTGTCCGTGTTTGCACCGATCTGTACGACCCTGCACTCACCGTGGGGCCAGAAGGCGCTGGGTCATTACCTCGGCAGTGACGCCGCTGGAACATCCGATCCGCGGGCACACTGGCGCGACTACGATGCCTGTGAGGTCGCGCGCGACGTTGAGGATCCCACGGCCTACCCGACGATTCTCGTCGACCAGGGTGCCGACGATCCGTTCCTGGTGGAGCAGCTCCAGCCGGAGCGGCTGAAGGCCGCCTGCGACGAGCGCGGCATTCCGATCGAGCTTCGCGTCCACGACGGTTACGACCACGGCTACTATTTCATCTCAAGCTTCATCGAAGAGCACCTGCGTCGGCACCACGATGTGCTGACCCGCAGCTAGGTGGACATCACATCCTGGCTACCGCTGGTCGTGGCGATGCTCGCTACCGGCGCTGTGGCAGGCGTGATGGCAGGCTTGTTCGGTATCGGTGGCGGCGTCGTCATTGTTCCGGTGCTGGAGGCCACACTCGGCTTCCTCGGTGTGGATCCATCCATTCGCATGCATGTCGCGGTGGCCACGTCGCTGGCAACCATTATCCCGACATCCATGTCCTCAGCGCGTGCCCATCGAGAACGCGACGCGGTGGATGTCGCCGTCGTGCGGCGCTGGGCCTTGTTTATTCTGCTGGGCGCGTTGCTGGGTGCGTGGATCGCGTCCCGCGTCGATTCGTCGGTGCTGGCCATTGTCTTCGCCACCACCGCGATGTTTGTCGCCGCGAGAACGTTGTTCGGCTTCGGCAACACGGCGATCACCCGGGACATCCCTCGCAACCCGCTGGTCTGGAGTATTCCCGTGTCGATCGGCAGCGTGTCGACGCTGATGGGTATCGGCGGCGGCGTGATGTCGGTCATGACGCTGCGATTGTTCAACCAGCCGATCCACAAGGCGATCGGCACGGCCGCCCTGTTCGGGCTGGTCATCGCCGTGCCTGGTACGCTTGGCCTGGTCGCCGCCGGATGGGGCGATCCGCGTTTGCCGGCCGGCAACCTGGGCTTTGTCAGCGTGGTTGGTTTTGCGGCCATTTCACCGGCCACCGTGCTCGCGGCACCGCTCGGTGCCCGTATTGCCCACAGTCTCAACGAGATCCTGCTGGGGCGACTGTTCGCGGCATTCCTGTTGCTGGTCTCGCTACGCCTGTTCTATCGGGCGCTGGCGTAGGCACATTGGCGCCTTGCGGCCTGCACAACCCCGGCGACAGGTAAGGTGACAGGCAGACGCATTCAGGACCTCAGCCGTAATGGTGTTCGTGGTGTGCGTGCTGTTGGTGATCGGTCGGTGACAGTGCATGCCAGGCGGGCATGCCGAGGGTCAGCATGCCGATAGCAACGAGCAGGCCGCCTGCGGCGACACGTTTATTGCGAATATAGGCGGACAATCGATACGCACTGAAGCCGGTCAGCAACATGGCGGGCGTGGTACCGATCCCGAAAGCGAGCAGGGCGGTTGCCCCGTTCAGTGGATCACCGCCGGCAAACGCCACGGCGAGCATCGAGTAAACCAGGCCGCAGGGCAGCAGTCCCCACAGCAGTCCGAGACCCAGCGATTTACCGGCCGTGTCCGGCGGCAGCAGTTGCCCGGCCAGCGGCGCAATCAGCGACCAGACACGGCCGCCAAGCCGCTCGACAGGCTTCAGCCATTGAATACCGAAGGCAATCTGCAGACCCATCAGGATTACGAGCACGCCGGCAATGATGCGCAACGGCGTCGCCAGCGCGGGAATTTCGCTGACGAAACCAGCGCCCAGGCCGGCAACGGCCGCGCCGAGCAGGCCATAGCTCAGCAGACGACCGGTGTTGTAGGCCAGTCCTCTCAGCAGCGATTGCCGCGTGGACTGCGCTGCGACGTGGGTGGCGAACACGCCGGACAGGCCGCCGCACATGCCAATACAGTGGACGCTACCCATCAGGCCGGCAAGCAGGGCCGCGACGGCGATCTCGATATTCACTCCCGCGCCTCATCGTCGTCGAACACCAGCATGGCTGGCTCTTCGAGATCATCGAACTGGCCGTTGCCAACCGCCCAGAAAAACAGTCCCGCCGCGAACGCGATCAGGATCAGCCCGACCGGAATGAGCATATACAGGATGCTCATCGACTGAGCCTCAGAGAATTCATGACGACCAGCAACGAGCTCGCGCTCATGCCTATTGCTGCCAGCCAGGTCGGGACCATCCCGGCTGCAGCTGCAGGCAGCGCCAGCGCGTTGTACAGAATCGCCCACGCGATGTTCTGCCGCACAATGGCCAGTGTTGCGCGCGATGCCGTCAGCGCTGTTGCCACCGGCTGTAATCGGTGACCGAGCATGATCATGTCGGCACGGGTCTGGGCAACATCGGCTGCGTGTGACGGCGCGATGGACGCGTCGGCACCACTGATGACCGGCGCATCGTTGATGCCATCGCCGACCATGACTACTTTTTCACCGGCCGCCTGCCAGTCACGGATGCATTCGAGTTTGTCGGCCGGTGTCATCCCCGCCTGCCAGTCCTGAACACCCAGTGCGTTGGCGGCGTCGCGCACAGCGGCCTCGCCATCGCCGCTCAGCAGGCTGATCGCAAGCCCGCGGCGCTGCAGTGAGCGGACCACGTCGTGCGCATCCGCACGCAGCGGATCGGCGAGCGTGAATTCAGCAAGGCACTTGCCGTCGCGACCGAGACACACGCTGCGTCGTTGTATGTCGGACTCACCGCTGACCAGCTCCCGCGTGCCCAGCTTCCAGTGCTGACCATTAACGTGCCCTTCGACACCGTGGCCCGGAACCGCCCGCACCTGTTTTGCGATCAGCGCGCTGTCGACGTCGGCAAACGCACGTGCCAGCGGATGACGGCTGTGCCGTTCCAGTGCAGCAGCGATCTGCAGGGCAGTGTCTCTCGGCAGTGTCGTGTCGGTTACCCGAACATCCGCGATGCTGGGTCGCCCCAGAGTCAGGGTTCCGGTCTTGTCGAAGACCACACGATCAGCCTTCGCCAACGCTTCAACGGCGTCGGCGTTTTTCAGCAACAGCCCGGCGGAGCTGAGCCAGCTGTGTACGGCCGCGAAGGCTGTCGGTGTCGCCAGCGCCAGTGCGCAGGGGCAGGTGACAACCAGCACAGTTAAGGTGACGACAAAAGCTCGCGACGGATCAAGCTGGCTCCAGACGATGGCGACCGCGATCGCCAGGACGAGGATCGCACTGATAAAGAGACGGGCGATGCGGTCTGCGGTCTGCACCATTTGCGGTCGCCCGAGCTGCGCCGAGCGTGCGAGTCTGCGGATGCCGCCGAGCACCGTGCTGTCGCCGGTTCGCAGGACGCGAAGCTGTACGCAGGTGTCGAGATTGATACTGCCTGCGGGGATTTCGTCGCCTGCGCTCCGCGTTTGCGGATGCGATTCGCCGTTCAGCACGGATTCGTCAACGCTGGTCGACCCCTCCAGCAGCACACCGTCCACCGGCGCCTGGTCGCCCGGCATCAGCACCAGCAGGTCGTCGGTGCGAACTTCTGCAATCGGGATATCAACCTGCTGTTCATTGCGAATTACGGTTGCCGTGTTCGGCAGCTGCGGCCGCAGCGCATCGGCTTTCTCCGTCGCGCGACTGCGCGCACGCAATTCCACGTGTCGGCCGAGTGTCAGGAAGAACACGAACATTGTGACCGAGTCGAACCAGACTTCCGCGCCGTGCGTAAAGGTTGAGTACACCGACCCGAAAAACGCGAGGCCGATGGCCAGTGCGACCGGTAAATCCATGCCCGGACGGCCGGCAGCGACGCCACGCACTGCCCCGATGAAAAACGGCTGGGCCGAGTACGCAACAACCGGCGTGGTCACGGCCAGCGACACGAGACGAAAAAAGTACTCCATGCGCGCGTCGATACCCTGTGCATCGCCAGCGTACAAACCGATGGCGAACATCATGACCTGCATCATGCCGAGTGATGCGAGCAGCAGGCGTTTCAGAGACGCGCGTTGTTCCGCGCGCGCTGGTGATACACCGTCCACGGTCACCGGCCTGGGTCGATAACCGATGCCGGTGATTGCATTGAGCCAGTCGACCAGTTCGATCCGTGCCGGATACCAGCTCACGTTCAATCGATGGTTCAACGGGTCAATGCTGGCGCGCTCGACACCGTCGATCGACAGCAGGGTGGTTTCGACCAGGCTGCTGCAGGCCGCGCAATACATGCCCTCGACATAGACCTCGAGTGCCGCTTGGTCGCCGTTTCGATGGACGTCGGCCTGGAAACGCCGGGCGCTGACCCGACGTGTGTCTGCCGCGGTCTCCGCCGGCGGCTGCTGGCGGTCACGGTAGTAATGATCCAGGCCGTTGTCCTGGATGAGCTCATAGACCGCCTTGCAACCCGAGCAGCACACCGGTTGCTGCGCACCATCGACCGTTACGGTCGGACCGCCCTCATGCGTCGGCAGGCCGCAGTGGTAGCAGGACAGTGCGATCACTCAGCGCCCCTCGGTGTCAGCACGGCGTCGCTGCTGCCGGTCCATGTCCCGCTCAGGCGCCAGGCATCTGACTGCTCCAGCACCACGTACCATCGCTCGACGAGCGCCTGGTCCACCTGGCCGGTAAACACAGCGGCCGTATCGGCTGAGGTTGTCGGTGACAGCAGGATTCTCAGGTCTCGTGCGGCAACCGTCGGGTGTGAAAACCTGAGTTCCATTGCCTGCAGTCGATCGGCGTCCGGCAGTGCGTCCACTGTCACAGTGATAGCGCCGGTATCACGCTGCAGCGACAGCGAGGCTGTCATGCCGAGCGCAACGGCGCGCTTTTCAGCCAGCAGGTGCTGCTCGGTCAGTACATCGATGCCGTTTACCGGTTTCAGCACCAGTGAGTCTGATGTGCTGAGCGCCAGGCCGATGGTGTACATGCAGGCGACCACTGTGGCAGCCGGGATCGACATTATGAACCAGGGCCAGAACTGGCGATACCAGGGCGTCACCGAAGGGGGCGGGTCTATGGCCACAGCGTTTGTTGTCATGCTTTCAGTTCCTTCTAGAACGGACCGACGAAGCGGCTGTCTTCAACCAGGCTGTCGGAGATATCGTCAATGTCGGTAATCCGGAATTCGATAACGTTGACGCCGCTGGCGACGTCGCGTGGCGCGCTCAGTCGAACCGGCAGCGACAGCACGCTGCCCGCCTCAACGATCACCGGCCGCGGGATGTTGTCGGCGGAAAGGCCGTCAATGCCGGCCACGTCAATGCGGTAAGCGCGTGCTTCGTTGCGCTGGTTGATCACTTTCAGTGTGTAGGTGTTCTCGACCATGCCGCCGTCCACTTCGCGGTACAGCGAATTCCGGTCCCGGATGACGTCCAAAATGATCGGCGTGCGCGTTGCCATTGACGTTACGAGACCGGCAATCAGGAGGGTCAGGAGCAAGGCGTAGACGACGACTCGCGGCCTGAGAATATGCGTCCCCTTGCCGCTGACGGCGTTGTGCGTCGTGTAGCGCACCAGGCCGCGCGGGTAATTCATTTTGTCCATGATCGAGTCGCAGGCGTCGACGCAGGCCGCGCAGGCGATGCACTCGTACTGCAGACCGTTGCGGATATCGATGCCGGTTGGGCACACCTGTACGCACAGCTGGCAATCAATGCAGTCCCCCAGTCCGCGAATTCCGCGCTCCGCCTTACGACTGCGGCTGCCGCGCGGTTCGCCGCGTTGCTGGTCGTAGGAGATGATCAGCGTGTCCTTGTCGAACATGGCGCTCTGGAAGCGCGCGTAAGGACACATGTACTTGCACACCTGCTCGCGCATGTAGCCCGCGTTGCCGTACGTCGCGAAGCCGTAAAACACCGTCCAGAACAGTGTCCAGCCACCAACAGACAGTGTCGCAGTGTCGACCAGCACTTCCCGGATCGGCGTGAAATAGCCGACGAAGGTCAGGCCGGTCCATAGCGAAAAGGTGATCCACAAAAACTGCTTGCTGGCTTTCTTGCGCAGTTTGGAGATGCTGATCGGCGCCTTGTCGAGTTTTATACGCTGCGAGCGTGTGCCCTCGGTCAACTGCTCCATCCAGATGAAAGCTTCCGTCCAGACGGTTTGCGGGCAGGCAAAGCCGCACCACAGTCGCCCGGCCAGTGCGGTGAAGAAAAACAGCGACAGTGCAGCGATGATCAGGAGCAGCGCGAGGTAGGGAAAATCCTGCGGCCAGAGTGTCAGTCCAAGCAGGTGAAACTTCCTCGCAGGCAGGTCGAAAAGAAACGCCTGTCGGCCGTCCCACATCAGCCAGGGTACGCCGTAGAAAAGGCCCAGCAGCAACAGGGTCGCCAGTTTGCTGAGCGACGTGAATCGGCCCTTGATCTCGCGCGGATAGACTTTTTGCGCCGCTTCAAAAAGCTCGACGACCTGTGCCTTTTGCGCGCTCATGACGACGTCGAGCCGCGCTTCGGTGCGGTCCGCACGAGCCAGGCGGTCATCCCCGACGTCAAAGCCGTCACAGCCCAGAAGTAAAAGAACCCCAATGCATATCCGCTTTCGCGCGACAGCTCTACGCCTACGTCCGCCCAGATCAGGGCCGGATCAAACAGCGCAAAGAAAACCATGGTGCCGATCGCGGCGCCGAGGAATGACACCCAGACCACCGTCGCAACGGCCTGCTGGTTTCGACTCCACTGCCGCGTACCGCGGTATTCATCGGTGACCATGCTTATGGCACCTGTCGCTCCGGCAGGCCGGCGACGTAGGCGGCGAGGATGCGTAGTCGCGCTTCACCCAGCAGGTTGCCGTGCGCCGGCATCATGCCGTTGCGGCCTTGCATGATCGTGACGCGAATCGCTTCCGCGCCGCTGCCGTACAGCCAGACCTCGTCGGTCAGGTTGGGCGCCCCCAGCATCTGGTTGCCCTTGCCGTCCGCGCCGTGGCAGGCACCGCACAGTGCCTCGAACTGCGATTGTGCGGATGCCGCGTTTACCGTGCGCTGCTCAAGGCCGGACAGGGTGCGCACGTAGGACACCATGTTGTCCACGCCGTCGCTGCCGCCGAGCGCCGAGCCGAGTGCCGGCATGATGCCGTTGCGTCCGTTGCGAAGCGTCATCGTCAGTGCCAGTTCGGAATTACCCCACTGCCAGTCGGCGTCGGTAAGGTTTGGGAAGCCCGCTGCACCGCGCGCATCCGAGCCGTGGCAGGTCGTACAGTAGCTCGCATACAGACTGCCGCCGAGGCTGTGTGCTTCTCCGTTGGTTTTCAGCTCATCGAACGGCATAGCCGCAAACTTTTCGTATATTGGCGTATAGCGAGCGTTTGCAGCCGCCATTTCCTCCTCGTACTGGTCGTACTGCGACCAGCCGAGGACGCCGTCAAACGAACCCAGCCCGGGGTAGGCGACCATGTAGTACAGCGCGAAGGCGATCGTGATGAAGTACAGATACTTCCACCAGCGCGGTGCCGGGTTGTTCCATTCTTCAAGATCGCCGTCCCAGGTATGCCCGACGAGGTCTTCGTCAGCCTTTAGTGTCGGACCTTGCTTGCCGGACCAGTGCACCAGCCAGATACACCACAACGTGAACAGGACCGTGCCTGCCGCAATAAACCAATGCCAGAAACTCGCCATCAGCGTATCTCCCCGTGGTCGTCCTCAAGAGGCAGCCGTGCGCACTCCTCGAAATCCTTCCTTACGGACTTGCTGTAGGCCCAGATCGAGATGCCGATGAAGGCGAGGAAGATCAGGGCAGTCGACAGACCGCGAAAATCATTGATGTCCATGCGCCTTACCTCCGATTGGTCCGATTGGTGCCGAGGCCTTGCAGATAGGCCACCAGCGCGTCCATTTCCGTGACGCCCTCGAGCTCGGCGGCAGCGCCGGCGATCTGCTCATCGGTGTACGGATCACCCAGCAGCTTCAGGACGCCGAGCTTTTTCACCGTGAGGTCTGCATCGACCATGCGTTCCGCCAGCCAGGGGTAGGCCGGCATGTTCGATTCCGGCACCAGCGCACGCGGGTCCATGAGATGCAGCCGCTGCCAGTCATCGCTGTAGCGACCACCGACTCGCGCAAGGTCGGGTCCGGTCCGTTTCGAGCCAAACTGGAACGGGCGGTCATAGACCGACTCACCGGCAATCGAGTACGGACCGTAACGCTCGGTCTCGCTGCGGAACGGCCGGATCTGCTGCGAGTGGCAGTTGTAGCAACCTTCGCGAATATAGACGTCGCGCCCGGCGAGGCGCAGCGGTGAATACGGCTCGATGTTTTCCGCGGGTTCGGTGACCTCGCCATTGAGCATCAGCGGCACCAGCTCGACCAGGCCACCCACACTGACCGCGAGTACGATCAGCACCATCATCAGGTTGACACTTTTTTCGATGGTTTCGTGTCTCATGCGTTGGCCCCCTGCGCCGGATCAAGGACGGCCACCGGTTCAGGCCGGCGCTCCGATACGGTCTTGTAGACGTTGTAGACCATGATCAACATGCCGCCAAAGAACAGCAGGCCGCCGAGCAGACGAAGTCCGTAGTACGGGTAGGTGGCTTTCAGCGACTCGATGAACGAGTAGGTCAGCGTGCCGTCGGCGTTGACCGCGCGCCACATCAGACCCTGCGTGATTCCAGCGACCCACATCGACACGGCATACAGGACGACACCGATCGTTGAGGTCCAGAAATGCACGTCGATCAGTTTTGTGCTGTACATGCTGTCGCGATTCCACAAGCGGGGAATCAGCGAGTACAGCGAACCTATGGTCATCATCGCGACCCAGCCCAGGGCACCGGAGTGCACGTGACCGATCGTCCAGTCGGTGTAGTGCGACAGCGCATTGACCGTCTTGATCGACATCATCGGCCCTTCGAAGGTCGACATGCCGTAGAACGACAGCGACACGATCATGAACTTCAGTACCGGGTCGGTACGCAATTTATGCCAGGCACCGGACAGCGTCATGATGCCGTTGATCATGCCGCCCCAACTCGGCGCCAGCAGAACCAGTGAGAACACCATGCCGAGTGTTTGTGCCCAGTCCGGCAACGACGTGTAGTGCAGGTGATGCGGGCCGGCCCACATATAGATCGCGATCAGTGACCAGAAATGCACGATGGACAGGCGGTACGAGTAGATCGGCCGACCGGCCTGCTTGGGCACGAAGTAATACATCATGCCGAGAAAACCGGCGGTCAGGAAAAAGCCCACCGCGTTATGGCCGTACCACCACTGCATCATCGCATCGACGACGCCGGTGTAGATCTGGTAGGACTTGAACAGTGT
The DNA here is from genome assembly GCA_039025835.1 of Pseudomonadota bacterium. Lineage (GTDB taxonomy): Bacteria > Pseudomonadota > Gammaproteobacteria > Steroidobacterales > Woeseiaceae > UBA1847. Next base: position 12,002 of record JBCCNM010000013.1, read on the forward strand.
CACCGGCACGGCGAGGTTGTTGAAGATGTGCAGGATCGCAACGGTGATAATGAACGCACCGTAGAACCAGTTGGCCACGTAGATGTGTTTGACTCGGCGCTGGCCGACCGTGGTGAAAAAGACCACCGCATACGCCACCCAGACGATCGCGATCAGCAGGTCGATCGGCCACTCCAGCTCGGCGTACTCCTTGCTCTGGGTAATACCCAGTGGCAGCGTGATTGCCGCGAGCAAAATCACCGCTTGCCAGCCCCAGAAGGTAAAGGACGCCAGCTTGCTGAACGCCAGCTGCACGTGGCAGGTGCGTTGTACGACGTAATAGGAAGTTGCAAACAGTGCCGAGCCGCCGAAGGCGAAAATGACGGCATTGGTGTGCAGCGGCCGAAGTCTAGCGTAGGTCAGGAATGGCAGGTCAAAGTTCAGTTGTGGCCAGATGAGCTGCGCTGCGATGACAAGGCCGACAAGCATGCCGACGACGCCCCAGACAACAGTCATGATCGCAAACTGGCGAACAACGGTATCGTTGTAATCAGCGGTTTGTGTCACAGTTTCGGTCCCGATGTGTTGATGTTAAAGCGGCCTGACCGCCTGACATCCGGATCTGGAATGCGTATCCAACCAGATGTGCGCGCAGACTATCAGCGGCTCCGGGACCGCCCTATAAGGGACCCTACGCTGACGCGTACGGCAATTACGTATGGGGATTCGCTTGCTTTTCGCACTCAATCCAATGCTTGCTCGTATACTTCCCTGCAGACCTCACGACAAAACAGAAAGCCAGCATGGAATTGCCGAAAACCGTCTCGGAGCAGCTGCTGAAAACAGCCCCTGACGCCGCTGTCGTTTCCGACACTCGCGGTCGGATCGTTTATGCCAATGACAAGGCACTGCGGCTGTTCGGTTTCGACGCCGATGAACTGATCGGCGAGTCTGTTGAGGTACTGATTCCGGAGGCACAGCGAAAGCGTCACGAGCGTTTGCGTGACGCGTACGCCGGAACGCCGCATGCGCGTCCCCTGCTGTCCGGTCTTGAGTTGAGCGCCCGGCGTAAGAACGGCGAGGAGTTTCGTGCCGAGATCGCACTGACACCGGTGCACACCGATGACGGCAAGCTGGTCGCCAGCACCATCCGCGAAATCGATGTCCTGTCCGGATCGGAAGCGTATTTCCGAACCTTGCTGGAGACGGCGCCGGACGCGATGATAATCGTCGATCCGCAGGGTGTCATAACCGTTGTAAACTCACAGACCGAGTCGATGTTCGGGTACACCCGCGAACAGTTGCTCGGTCAGTCCATCGAAAAACTGTTGCCGCTGCGTCTGCACCAGATTCACCGTTCGCACCGCGAGGGTTATATCGATGCTCCCGAAGTCCGGCCAATGGGTCAGGGCCGTGAATTGTTGGGGCGGCGCAGCAACGGGGAGGAGTTCTCAGTCGAGATCAGCCTGAGTCCTGTCGAGACTGAGGCAGGTCGTTTCGTGTCGAGCACCGTACGTGACGTCACCGAGCGGGACCGCATGGAGAAGCAGATCATTGCCGCACGGCAAGAGGCCGAACGCGCCAACAAGGCGAACACCGCATTTCTCGCCGCAGCCAGTCATGACCTGCGCCAGCCGGTGCAGGCTTTGAGCCTGCTAAACGGCGCCCTGCGACGGACCGTGCAGGATGAGCGCGCGCTGTCGATGATCGAGAGCCAGGAAAACTCGCTGACGGCGATGACCAACCTGCTGAATTCACTGCTCGACATCAGTCGTCTTGACGCTGGCGCTATAACCCCGGAATTCGAGGAATTCCCGATGTTCCGGGTCGTCGATCGACTTGCGGCGGAGTTCGGTCGGCAGGCACATCACAAGGGTCTGGCGTTTTCCGCGGCGACCTGTCCAACCGTTGTCCGCAGCGACCCGAGTATGCTCGGTGAAATCCTGCAGAACCTTGTGTCAAACGCAATCCGTTACACGGAGGAGGGGGTCGTTACGATCACTTGCGCCCACGTCGAGGATCGCTGCCGGCTCGAGGTTCGCGACACCGGAGTCGGTATTGCCGAAGACGAGCTCGAAACCATCTTCCAGGAGTTTAACCAGGGCTCCAGCAAGACCGCCACGAAGGAGGGTTTCGGCCTGGGACTGGCTATTGTTCGGCGGATGGCGGACCTCCTCGATGTTCGTGTGCACGTCAAGTCAGAACCCGGAATCGGCTCGAGTTTTACGCTGGAAATTCCAGCCGTTGAGATGCAGCTGGATAGCCGCGAGGAACAGCCGAAAGTTCGTCCGGACCCCGGGCAGTCGTCCGGTCTGATCCTGTTGATCGAAGACAATGTGAATGTCTCAGATGCCTGGGCGATGCTGCTTGAGTCCGAGGGCTACACGGTGCGGCAGGCGACATCGACGCCGGAGACCGTCGCGCTGTTCAATACACTTGACGAGACGCCCTCGCTGGTGATCTCCGACTTCCACCTGGCCGAAAACTCAACGGGTGTGGGCGCGATCCGCGCGGTACGTGAGCGCTTCGAGTGCAGTGTGCCGGCGTTTATCGTCAGTGGCGATACGTCCAAGGTTGTTTCGGACGCGCGGCCTATCGAAAACTGCAAGTTGTTCCGCAAGCCGATCAACACCGACGAATTGCTGGATGCGGCACGACTGGCGGTTGATTCCGGGAACGTCGACTGAGCTCACGGCATCTGCCGTCAGAGACCACCCGCGAGCCAGCTCAGACCGGTTTTGTTCAGGGCGACGCCAACGATGTAGACAAACACCGTCACCGCAATTATCGCCGCGATCAGACGTATGCGCGGCGTTCGTCCATAGCGAATCGCGACGCTGCCGGCCACGATATAAACCAGCAGACCGACGAGTTTCCAGAGCAGCCACGTATGTTGTGTCAGCGACATCGACGCCAGCACCAGCATCCCGATGCCGCTGCACAGCAGCAGGGTATCGATGAAATGCGGCAGCACGCGCACGAGCCGGTGTTCGTGCAGCGGCGCACCTGACACCGACCACCAAGTCCGCAGCATAAAACCGCCCGCCGTGATAACGGCGAGCGTGATGTGCAGATGTTTGAGCGTCAGGTACACGCGTGTGCTCGATCAAAGGCCAGCGGCGGTCCGGTCATGCCCGTGCGGCGGACACGAACTCTGCCGGGCAGATAGGCTATGCGGCGACGTGTGCTTTGCTGTCCACCGGTGTGTGGAACCAGTCCGGCTTGATGATCAGCATATCGCAGGGCACGAATTCCAGCGTGCGCTCCGCCGTCGCGCCAATGAACAGCCGCTTCCAGCGATTGCGCGAAACGGCGCCCATGACGACGACATTGGCCTTCAGCTCGGTGGCGCAATCCGGAAGCTCCTCGTGGGTCAGCCCGGCGACCAGGTGCGCGTTGCTGGATGCCACACCGTGAAAATCCGTAATTTCCTTGAATCGCTGCTCGTGTTCGTCATGCATCTGCTGTTCGATTTCGTCAAACGGCAGGGACACAGGGATGTAGGCGTTGGCCGTTGCTGTGGCTACAGCAATGCGCGGGTCGTAACAGTGGAAGGCGTGCAGGTCCCCACCCACCGTGCTGGCGATTAGTCGACCGGTCTGCAGGATTTCGTCATCCAGCGCGGCCGGTTTGTCGTGCTGGTTCATCGGATCGATAGACGCGATAAGTACCGGCGTCTCGCCTATGTCCTGCGGTTTGACGAGCCACAGCGGAACCGGGCAGGTGCGAATCAGGTTCCAGTCCGTGTTGGTGAGCAGTGCCCGGGAGATCGCGGAGTGGTGGTGCGTGTCCTTGATCACGACGTCGGCGGCAGACTCCACGGCGTGGCGCACAATGCCTTCGTGCAGCGGGTGATCCCAGATCGCACTGGAGGTGACCACGATGCCGTCATCTCGAAACGGTTCTGCGAGTTGTTCGAGGTGCTGTGCGTGCGATTCGATGACCTCGGCGCGCGCTTTTTCAAGCGACGGTGAATCGAACAGGCGATCTCCGCTCAGATATTCGTTGTAGTAACAGATCAGCAGTTCAAGTTCGGCGCCGGTCTTGCGTGCCAACCAGGCCGCCCGGGAAAGGGCTGGCTGGGATTCGACCGTCGGGTCGATGACTGCGACGATTTTGGAAATATTCTGCATGGTTGCAATCTCAGGGTTCAGCGGTGCCGTTTGACTAAGCTAGTTCCGAGGGTGCAAGGATTCCATACGCTGTGTGACCTATTCGATGTCGGAATCTACCTATTATTTAACGAAGCAAATCTGTGGCGTCTGCTGCCGGTAGGCAGAACTACGAATACGCGGCCCGCCGGGCTGGGCGTATGCTGTCTGGTAACTGAATCCTCAACGGGAAACAATTCATGCAGACCGAGGCCCTGGAATCGATGCGCCGAACACTCGAGTTGCGTAAAAGCGAGCTCAGTGAACGCCTGGGCAGGATCAAGGCCAATGTTCGCCGCGGCTATCACGCGGATTCGAAAGAACGCGCCAAGGAAATGGAAGACGCCGAAGTGGTTGACGCGCTCGGCAACGAAACCCGCCGCGAGATCGCGATGATCTCCTCGGCGCTGCAACGAATGGAGGCCGGTGATTACGGTATTTGTATCGAATGCGGCAGCGTGATTGCGGATGAGCGTCTACAGGCGCAGCCGTTTGCGAGCGTCTGTATTGACTGCGCGCGCTTTGAGGAAAAGCACGCGCGTTTAAACGCCTGAGCGGCAAATCACCTTACTGCTGCAGGTGCATTTTCACCAGGTCAGCCAGCGAACGGGCCTGCATTTTTTCCATGACCCGCGCGCGGTGAATTTCTACGGTGCGCTGGCTGACGCCGAGCTCGTAGGCGATGACCTTGTTCGGCTTGCCGGTAACGACAAGGTCGAAGACTTCGCGTTCGCGATTGGTTAGCAGGTCGATGCGTTCAGCGATTGCATCGTGCTGTTCGCGCTGCACGCGACGTTCCCGGTCGGTGTCCAGCGCCTTATGCACGCGATCCAGAAGGTCCTGGTCGCGAAACGGTTTCTGCACGAAATCGACAGCACCCTTTTGCATGGCATCTACCGCCATCGGGACATCGCCATGGCCGGTGACGAAGATGATCGGCAGCGTGTAACCGCGCGTTTTCAGTTCGTCCTGCAATTCCAGCCCGCCGAGCCCGGGCATGCGTATGTCGAGCACGAGGCAGCCGGGGCGTTCTTTCTGCACATGCTGCAGAAACTCGTTGCCGGACGAGAAGATTTCATGTTCGAGATCCACGGACTCGAGCAGAGCCTGCATGGCAAAGCGGATTGACGGGTCGTCGTCGACGACAAAGATAGTTGCGGCCGCAGTCATCGTCTCTTCCATCCCCTCCAGACGTTTGCGAATCGACGGGACCCCCGCACCGTCTGCGCTCAATTTCAGCAAAATTTCCTGTCATTTGCGAGTCATAACGCACGTCCGATCATGAAACCGTGCTCGCGCCGAGCGACCTCATGCGGCTTCGGGCATAATCGCGTGCCTATGTTCACCTACCTTGATCCGAGCGTCCGCGAGCGTCTGTTGGCCGATGGCAAACTAAAGCGCATCGATCGGCAGGGCCGCGAAATCGCATTCGATGCGTCGGCCGTCAACGGCGGGTCAATCAGCATCCTCGGGCCGATTCCACTGCCACTGACTCTCGACGGTCGTCACTACGCGGTCGAGTGGTACGCCTGCGTCCGCAATACCGAGCTGCGGGCCATCCAGGAGTTCGCCGATCGCCTGCGCGCCGAAAACGCTCAGCAGTCGTTTGCCAGCCTTGCTTCGTCGATGGCCGTTAACAGCGTTATGGTCCTCGGTGACCCGGAGCATTGGGAGAACCCGTTGATCCGCGTGCATTCCAGTTGCCTGACAGGTGATGTGTTCGGTTCCGAGCGCTGCGAATGCGGGCCGCAACTTTCGGCCGCGATCGATTCGATCAACGACGATCCGCAGGGTGGACTGCTGGTTTACATGTCGGGGCACGAAGGCCGTGGTATTGGACTTTGGGCGAAAGCGGCGACTTACCTGCTACAGGATGCCGGCGAGGATACCTACCAGGCCAACCGCACGCTGGGGCTGCCGGACGATTCCCGCGACTTCAGTGACGCGGCCGCGCTGATTCGTTACTTCTACGGAGACGGTCCGTTCCGGCTGATGACCAACAACCCGAAGAAGCTGGCTGACCTGGCCGAACATGGCTTGACCGGGGCTACCCCGCAGAAACATGTTGCGGGCGTTACCGACAGCAATCGTCTCTATCTGCGCGCGAAGCAGGGGTGGGGGCATCGCCTCGATGACGAGGACATCGACTGAGCTACTGGCGCCAGAGGCGGTTGTTGTCGATGGTTACCGGGTAATTGGCCCGCCAGGGATTGATATCGATGCCACCGCGTCGCAGGAAGCGCGCGTTGACCAGACACTGCGTCATGCCAGTCAGGCCCGCAATGTGCATGAAGATCTGTTCGACGCAGGCCTCGTGAAAATCCTGGTGACGCCTGAAGGACAGCAAATACCGCAACAGACTCTCCTCGCGGATGCGTGGTCCCTGGTAGTGTATCTGGACGGTTGCGTAATCCGGTTGACCGGTCACCGGGCACAGGGACCGGAACAGGTCGGAGTAAAGCGTTTCCGTGACACTGTCAGCGGGGTCGGTTTCCACCTCGGTCGGGACGGCATAGTCCATCGCAACGTCAAGTGAATCGATGCAGCGGCCGTGCCCGCCGGAGACGGTCACTCCGTGCTCGTCGCCGGGCTGCAAACAACGTACATCGACCTCGGAACCGACGACGGCACCAAGATCGCTTTTTATCGTGGCCAGCACCTCATCACGCGTGGCGAATGCCGACATGGCGAAGGAATTCAAATACAGCTTCAACGACTTTGACTCGCAGATATTCGGCGAGTCGGCTGGCACCTGAAGCTCGAGTCCCGCAACTTGCGGTTTGCCACATTCGTCCAGCCAGGTCAGTTCCCAGGCGTTCCAGATGTCCCGACCTGAAAACGGCAGCGGTTCCGGCAAAGCCAGCGCCTCGCGCGCCTGCCGGCGGCTGACCGGGGCAAGAAGCTCGGGTGTGTAGGTGTCCGGATAGTCGACCTCCCGGCCCAGTGGCAGATCAGGACTCATTCGGTGTTGGCTCGACCGCATTCCGGGTTGCGGCAGCATTTCGCAGGAAGTCGATGACACTGTCGGCAACCGACTGCGTGGTCGACGGCGACAGGATGTCACCGGCGATGACGTGTCGGAACCGATCGTCGGTCTCGGTGACCTCGACAACGCTCAAGTCGGGTGTGTCGATGCGCTCAACGGCGGCGCGCACCGCCGTGGGTGAGATCACCTGGTCATCCGGGGAGTACACGACCAGCAATCTCGACGGGATCGACACGGGGAGGCTGCCTTCGACAAAGTCGACCAGCCGCATTGCCTCGACGACCGCTCGCGTCGGGTAGGTCGAAGACCAGTAGAGGCCGTGGTCCTCATTGTGCACCTCAAAACTTCGCATCTTGCCGATCATCAGATCCGCAAGCAGAGGACCGGCCGGCTTGGTCAGCAACGCTGCCCGCTCATCGTTCAGTGCGAAATTGGGCGATATCAGCACGATGTCAGAAACGTTTCGCATCAGCTCGTGGCCGACCATCGCCATCGCCAGCGTCGATCCGGTTGAGGTGCCGACAAGAATGGTCCTGTTCCCGAGTCTTTCGCCGATCGCCAGCGCCTCGGCCGCATCGTCCAGCCACTCTTCGGCTGCCGTTCCCTCCAGCGCACCGCTGGCACGCCCGTGCCCGCTCAGTCGCGTTTCGAACAGGTTGGCGCCGATCGCGTCGGCGACGATTTCCATCGTCGGGGTGATTTCCCGGCGACTGGCTGAAAAGCCGTGCAGGTAAACGATGGCGATCGGAGTTGTCTCACCCGGTGCGGACTGCCAGCGAATGCGCTTCTCGGTGCCGGGTACCAACGGGTAGGGGCTGGCCGCTTCCGTGGTTGCCAGCCAGGCATCGAGATCGGCAGGCAGCGACGGGGTTGCGGGCACCACGGCGAGCCGCGCCGGTGTCAGCAGATACAGGGTGACGGCGATCGCTGCGATCGCCAGCAGGAATAACCGGCTGCGCGTCTTCATTCCATTTTCAGAATGCGGTTCCAGTGCTTTTTGTCGACCGGCATGATCGACAGCCGATTGCCTTTGCGCAACAGCACAAAACCGTCGAGACCGCTCTGCGCCTTCAGCTCGGCCAGTGTGATCGTCCGCTCCAGTCTGCGCACGAACTCGACGTCGCGCAGCAGCCAGCGCGGGTTGTCCGGATCGCTCTTCGGGTCGTGGTACTTCGAATCGGGATCGAATTGCGTCGGGTCCGGGTACACCTCGCTGGCAATCTTCGCCAATCCGACGATGCCCGGCTCCTTGCAGTTGGAATGGTAGAAAAAGACGTCATCGCCGATCTTCATGTCGTCGCGCATCATGTTGCGCGCCTGGTAGTTGCGAATACCGTCCCACGGCTCGCGCTGGTCGCGTTCGAGATCGTCAATACTGTAGGCGTCCGGTTCGGACTTCATTAACCAAGCGGCCATCGGCATTCCGGTGTAGGGTCACGGCGCGCGATTCTAGCACGCCGGCGGACTGGTCCGCCGGCGCTGGTTCGCCGGGGTTGCCACCGATCACCAGAGGCGGTCGTCCGCGCCACGGGGTCTCTGCAGCTCCTTTCGAGCCGTGTTTGAGTGTCGCCAGCGCCTGTGTTTCCATCGGAGGCTGTCTGATCGTCCGGAAGCCACTCCATGCGCCTGTTTTCCACACTCATCCTGCTCATCTCTGCGCCGGCGTTGGCGCAGAATGCACCGATTATTCGATACCAGGACCTTCGCCATCCGACCTTTGGCGACTCGGGCATGGTGGCCTCGCAGAGCGAACTCGCCAGCCAGGTGGGCGCCGATGTTCTGGCCGACGGTGGCAATGCCGTCGATGCGGCGATCGCGACCGGATTCGCGCTGGCAGTAACCCTGCCTCGTGCGGGCAACATCGGCGGTGGTGGCTTTATGCTGATCCACGATGCAGCCGAGGGTGAAGACTCAGCCATCGACTATCGCGAGATGGCGCCGCCAGCCGCAGATCGGGATATGTTCCTGGATGCCGCCGGCGACGTTGACAACGATCGCGCCCGCTTCAGTCACCTGGCATCCGGCGTTCCCGGCACGGTGGCCGGTTTCTGGGCCGCACACCAGCGGCACGGCACGCTCCCCTGGGAGCGCCTGCTCGCCCCGGCAATCGCGCTGGCGCGCGACGGATTCGAGGTCAGCTACGATCTCGCCGGCCTGCTCGCCGCCCGCCAGGAACGCCTGTGTCGCTTCGATGCCGCCTGCGGCTACTTCTACCAGGGAGACGGTACGCCGTACGCGCCGGGCGATATTCTGCAGCAGGAAGACCTGGCAAAAACACTGGAGCGCATTGCTGAGCAGGGCGCGGACGGTTTCTACAAGGGCGAGACAGCGCGGCTGGTCGCCGAGGAGATGCGCCGTCACGGCGGCCTCGTCGACGAAGCTGCGATGGCGGCTTACAAACCGGTGTGGCGGACACCGATTCGAGCGACCTATCGCGGCTACGACATCGTGACAATGCCGCCGCCGAGTTCCGGCGGTGTGCACATGGTGCAAATGCTGAACATCATGGAGAACTTCGATGTCAGCGCGATGGGGGCCGGCAGCGCGGATGCAACCCACCTGCTGGCGGAATCGGCCCGACTTGCCTACGCCGATCGCAGCAAGCACCTTGGTGATCCGGATTTCTACGACGTGCCGGTCGACTGGCTGACCAGCAAGACTTACGCCTCCGGGCTGGCCGAGCGTATCGACATGCGGCGAGCTACGCCGAGCGAGGATGTCGCTCCGGGTTTCCCGTCGCCGAGGGAAAGCGATGAGACGACGCAGTATTCGGTCATCGATGCGGACGGCAACATGGTGTCCAACACTTACACTCTGAATTTCTCCTACGGCTCGGGCATTGCCGTAGCCGGTGCCGGGTTTCTGCTGAATAACGAAATGGACGACTTCTCGGCCAAGCCGGGTGTACCGAATGCCTTCGGTCTGCTCGGCGGTGAAGCGAATGCCATTGAAGCCGGCAAGCGTCCGCTGAGCTCGATGACGCCAACGATGGTCTTCAACGACGGTGAACCGTGGTTCGCGACCGGCAGCCCGGGCGGCAGTCGCATCATTACGACCGTGCTGCAGAAAGTGGTCAACGTGATCGATCACGACATGAACCTGGCGTCCGCGGCGGCAGCACCGCGCATGCATCACCAGTGGTACCCGGATGTGCTGCAGCTCGAAAGCGGTTTCAGCCCGGACACGATTCGCATTCTCGAGGAACGCGGCCATGAGGTCAGCGGCACGAGCTGGTCGATGGGCAGCATCCAGAGTGTCGGCATCAAGGACGGCGTGTTTCGCGGTACCTCCGATCCGCGACGTCCGAACGCCGCGAGCGTAGCGCCCTGAACACAGCGGCTGCCGTTTCTGCGCCGGTGAGGCGCTATACGCTGGCGGTGCTTACCGTCGTGTATATGTTCAACTTCCTGGACCGGCAGATTCTCGCGATCCTGCTGCCGGCGATTCGCCAGGAGTTTCAGGCCAGCGACACCGTGCTCGGACTGCTGGCCGGCACCGCCTTTGCGCTGTTCTACGTCACGCTCGGGATTCCAATTGCTCGACTGTCGGATCGTTTCAACCGTCGCAACATGCTGGCACTCGCGTTGGCGATCTGGAGCGGCATGACGGTGCTGTGCGGCCAGGCCGCAAACATCGTGCAACTGACGCTGGCACGCATCGGTGTCGGTATTGGTGAGGCGGGTGGCAGCCCACCGGCCCATTCGATGATCTCCGACCTGTATCCGCCATCCGAGCGAGCGACCGCTATGGGTATCTACACGATGGGCATCTCGGCCGGGATCATGCTCGCCTACGTCGCAGGCGGCTGGGTCGTCGAAAACATCGGCTGGCGCGAGGCGTTTTTCATTGTCGGTGCCCCGGGCCTGCTTCTTGCCCTGCTGGTCCGTTTCACGCTCAGCGAGCCGGTGCGTGGTGCGTCGGAGTCGCGCTCTGATAGCGGTGAGACGCTGGCCTTCAGCGACGTCCTGCGCTTCCTGCTTGGCTGTCGCTCGTTTCTGCACATGTCGTTCGCAGCAGGCCTGATGTCGTTTGTCGGCTACGCGGTCGCCGTGTTCTTTCCGAGTTTTATGGACCGCAGTTTCGGCATGTCGATGCTGCAGGCTGGGGTCTGGCTGGGCATTATTCTCGGCCTGTCGGGCGGCGCCGGCTATTTCGCCGGCGGTTACCTGTCCGATCGTATCTCCCGGGCCGGTGCCCGCCGAGGGCCGATCTTCATCGCGGCCATGGTCCTGCTGTCCTGTGTGCTGCTGGTCGGTGTGTTTCTCGCCCCCAGCCCGTTCTGGTGTTTCGTGCTGTTCGTGTTGCCCGCCTTCTTTTCCAACATGTACCTGCCGCCGACATTCGCGCAGGCACAGTCGGTGGTCGCGCTGCGCATGCGCGCGTTGGCGTCCGCAATGTGCCTGTTCATTATCAACATCGTCGGCCTCGCGCTCGGCCCGCCGCTGGTGGGTTTGCTCAGCGACTGGCTCGCCGCCGATTACGGCAATGAGTCTCTGCGCTACAGCCTGCTCGCCTGTGCCGTCGTCATCATGCCGTGGGCCGCACTGCACTTCTGGCTGGCCAGTCGCCACGTGGAGAGCGATCTCGCACGCGCGAGTACCGCCGACTAGCGTGCTAAGCTCGCGCTAACGGCACGGGGGAGAGCCGATATCCTGATTCGAATTTGCCTGGCCGCGGCGCTGCTGCTGACCACGTCACTTGCAGTTGCTGCGGACGAACCGTCATCGCACGGTATCTGGTCGCTGCTGCCGGCATTCATCACCATCGTCATTGCGCTGCTGCTGCGCAGCGTGATCCCGGCACTGTTCGCCGGCCTGTGGCTGGGTGCATCGCTGGTTAACGGACTGACGCCCATGGGTATCCTCGAGGGCCTGTTCGACACGGCGCAGACCTACGTGGTCAATGTCCTGGCGGATTCAGATCGCGCCACGATCATCGTGTTCACCTGCCTGATCGCCGGTATGGTGGGAATCACAACGCGAAACGGCGGTATGAAAGCGCTCGTCGATCGCGTCATTGCCGTCGCACGCACGCGCCGGAGCGCGCAGTTGTCGGTCGGCGGCATGGGATTGATCATCTTCTTCGACGACTACGCGAACACCCTGGTTGTCGGCAACACCGCGAGAGCCATGACCGACCGGCTGCGGGTGTCGCGCGAAAAACTGGCGTACCTGGTTGACGCGACCGCGGCACCGATCGCCTGTCTCGCACTGGTGAGCACGTGGATCGGTTACGAGGTCAGCCTGATCGACGAAGCGATCAAGGACCTTAAGGGTCTGCCGCCGACCTCGGCGTATCTGCTTTTCGTCAATTCGCTGGCGTACAGCTTCTACCCGATTCTCGCCATTGTCTTTGTCTTTCTGGTCGGCGGAACCGGCCGGGATTTCGGGCCGATGCTTAACGCCGAGACTCGCGCGCTCGGCGGCGACATTGGTGCAAAAAACAGCTCAGGCAGTGACGACGAGATGCAGGCGGCAGAGGGCGCCAACAGTCCGCCGTCGTTTGCGATCCTGCCCATCGTCGCCGTACTGATTACCCTCGGTACCGGGCTTTACCTGACCGGCGAGGGTGACTCTCTGGTCGATATCGTCGGTTCGGCCGATGCTTACAAGGCCATGATCTGGTCGTCGCTGGCCGGCACACTGGTCGCGTTTCTGACCACGCTGCTTGGGCGCAGCCTGTCGCTGGAGGGCACCGTGTCGGCCTGGTTTGGCGGGCTCCGATCTGTTTTGCCCGGTGTCATTGTGCTGATCCTGGCCTGGGCGCTGTCGGAGGTGACCGGGGAGCTTGGTGCGGCCGACTTTGTCGTTCGCAATCTGAGCGACACGATCCGCCCCGAACTGCTGCCGGTGCTGGTGTTCCTGCTGGCGGCGTTGACCGCATTCGGCACCGGCGCGAGCTGGGGCACCATGGCGATCCTGGTGCCGTTGGTGGTGCCGCTCTGCTGGGCACTGCTGATGGCCAACGAGCAGACTGCTGACCTGCATATCCTGTATTCGTCGATCGCCTGCGTGTTAACCGGTGCCGTCTGGGGCGACCACTGCTCGCCAATTTCGGACACGACGGTTTTGTCATCGATCGCGAGCGGCTGTGATCACGTCGAACACGTGCGTACCCAGCTACCTTACGCGCTAAGCGTAGGCGCCGTGTCCATCCTGCTGGGCACCCTGCCGTCCGCCTTTGGCCTGTCGCCGTACATCTGTATGGCGCTGGGCGCTATCGCACTGTTTTTGATTCTAAAAAAGGTGGGTAAGCCGGCCGGTCAGCCCGCTGAGGAGCCCCCGCATGACGGAGCACAACGACAACGCGATCACGCGTGACACGCTGTACGGCACGATCCCGGAGCCGACGTATGCCGGCATTACGTCGTTCATGCGGCGAAAATACTCGCGCGATTACACAAATGTCGACGTCGTTGTTCGCGGGGTTCCATTGGACACTGCGACGACCAATCGACCCGGTGCCCGTTTCGGTCCCCGAGCCGTACGCGCCGCGTCCTCGACGATGGCGTGGGAGAAACCGTACGGCATGGCGGACGATCCGTTTGACGTTCTGGCCGTCGTTGACAGCGGAGACGTCGGCTTTGATGCGCATCGGCCTGAGACCGTGCCGCAGGTCATCGAGGACGATGCATTTGCCATCATCGGTCAGGGGCCGAAGCTGTTGAGCATCGGTGGCGACCATTTTGTGTCGCATCCGCTGTTGAGAGCGCATGCGCGCAAGTACGGAGCACCGCTGTCGCTGCTGCATTTCGATGCGCATTCCGACACCTGGGCCGAAGACGGCGAAACCCTGAATCACGGCACGATGTTTTACTGGGCCGCGAAGCAGGGCGTCGTGGATCCTGCGACGTCGTTGCAGGTGGGGCTTAGAACCACCAACCCGGACACGCTGGGCTTCAACATCCTGGATGCCGGCGAGGTCCACGCACAAGGCATCGAGGCCATCGTTGCCCGCGCCCGCGACATCCTTGGCGATCGGCCGGTGTATGTCACCTTCGACATCGACTGTCTCGACCCGGCGTTTGCGCCGGGCACCGGTACGCCCGTCTGCGGCGGCCTGTCCTCGCACCAGGCGATGGCCATCCTGCGCGGCATGGCCGGGATCAACATTGTCGGTATGGACATCGTCGAAGTGGCACCCGCCTACGATGTGGGCGAAATCACCGCGCTCGCGGCGTCACATATTGCGATGGAAATGCTCGGCTTGGTGGCGGCGAGGCACGCTGCCTGAGTACAAGTTAGTGATTGGCCGGCTGCGGCAGAAACACGTCGATAATCATGTCCGCGAGTTCGTCCAGTGCACCCGGATCGTCGAAGTCGATTCCGCTGGTCGTTTTGATCTCGAGTGACAGTGCCAGCAGTCCGCCGGCGCAGCCACGAATCATCTGGAACAGCAGCGCCGGGTTTTTGCCCGGTGCAAGCCCCGCCTGTTGCAGGCCGGCCAGCTCACCTTCCACCTGGTCGTAAAGCGGCTTCAGGTGGTTCCTGATCAGCCATTCGAGGCGTTCACTTTCGCTGCTGGCTTCCTGAAGGATGATCTTGTGCAAGGCCGGCTGCGCATGCGCAAAGCGGACATAGGTTCGAATAAAAGTCGCGGCTCGATTGCGCGGTGAATTATCGGATTGCTCGGCAATCGCCTTGACCAAGGCGATATTGAAATCGCGGAATATCATGCCGACCGCGGATCGCCAGAGCTGTCCCTTGTTCTTGAAATGGTAGGTGATCAGCGGGTGGTGAACGCCCGCGCGTTCGGCGATATCGCGAGTGGACGTGCCTTTGAAGCCGCCTTCTGAAAACGCCTGCACGGCGGCATTCAGGAGTTTTTGTTGCGTGACGACGCTGCGCTGCTGCTGTTTGCGCGGCGCCTTGGCGGCTGACTCAACTGACGGACGGGGCTCTTCCACGGCCAAAGCATAGCGCGCTCGCCGCGCTTGCTCCACTTTGGACGATTTTTTTCAGCCGCGGCGGGCTTACTCCATGGCGAAGCCGAGCCGTACACCCGCAACTTTTTCGACCACTGCGCCATTTTCAACGACTGGCGAAAACTCCCAGCGTTCGACCGCAGCGATGGCGCTGCCGACAAACATGGTGCCGGGTTCAGAGCCCTTGACCTCGATATCGCGGACTTTGCCGTCGGTCGTCACGGTGAACACAATGTCGACCCAGCCATTCAGACCGCGGCGTTCGGCAGAGCGCGGGTATTTCGGTGCCACGTACTTGGTTCGGGTCAACGATGATACCGGGACCGGTTTCGCGGCTTCGATCGCAGCCAGTTCGGCGTCGCGTGCTTCCTTTTCGGCGGCGGCAGCGGCCTCGCGTGCAAGGCGTTCCTCATTGGCTGCGGCCTGCCGGATAGCGTCTCGCGCATCCGCCAGCGCCTGCCAGGACGCTTCAAGCTCGCTGGAGGAGGCGTCGATCTGCGCAGCGGACTTCAGTAATGAGTCGGCCTCGTTTAGCCGGCCGGCGTCGATTGCCTCGCGCGCGTTCAGCACGAGCTTCGATGCGACTGCCGTCAGCCCCTGGCGCGCCGCCGTGTTGTTCGGGTCGGTTGCCAGAATTCGTTCGAACAGGGCGCGGGCGTTGTCGTTGGCCGGCGTGAGCAGGCGACCCTGCGCCAGTCGGGCATTCGCGCGTTCGAGCAGGTTGCTGGTTTGCTCGGCATTGCGTGCGGCGGCAATTTCCTGTTCGACGGTCCTGACTGTCGAGCGATCCGCACCGTAGCCGGTGGCGGCGGACAGCGCGTCGCTCGCGTCCTGGTATCGCCCGTCGCGAAGCGCGGCGCGCGCGTCGTCGAGCGAGTTGCGGATCAATGCCTGGTTTACCTGGGCCTGCAGGAACGGCAAACGTTCGTTGTCGGGCTGCAGGTCAGAGACGCGTTCTATGCTGGACAGCGCATCAGTGGCGCGACCTTCGATCAGCGCCGCTTCGATGCCGGCGATCAGTTCGCTAACTTCCGTTGCATCGACGGCGGGCGGATCTTCGATGTCTGCGCTCTCGACGGCTTGTTCGACGACGTCGGCCACTGCCGGTGTCTCGACCGGTGCCGGCTCCGCTTCCTGCACAGGCGCCGGAGTCTGCACGACCGGTTCCTCACGTACGGCGTCCTCACGCTCGGCGCGAGCAGGTTCCTCGCGCACCGGTGCCGCCGGCTCGGTGGTTGCGGGTGTCGATACCGTGGTTTCCGGCTCGTCACCGCCTGAAAATGCGAACAGGCCAACGGCCGCAAGCACCACGAAGGCGCCCACACCGCCGCCGATCAGGACCATCTTGTTCGGGCCATCACCATCGGCGTCGCCGTCGACACTCATCGACGGTGGTGCGGTTGTTTCATGTTGGTTGGTGCTGCCAAGGCCGGAAACAATCCCGGTCACTGTCTGGGCGAAACGACTGTCATCGTCGTCAAACGCCTCCGTCAGATTGGCGCTGATCACGTCCGGTGACGGCACGTCC
The DNA here is from genome assembly GCA_039025835.1 of Pseudomonadota bacterium. Classification (GTDB taxonomy): domain Bacteria; phylum Pseudomonadota; class Gammaproteobacteria; order Steroidobacterales; family Woeseiaceae; genus UBA1847. Next base: position 28,570 of record JBCCNM010000013.1, read on the forward strand.
GATTTTTCGACTGTCGGTGCCGGCGCAGGAGCGGACGGTTTCGGTGCCTCGGCTGCAGGTTTTGGTGCGGCAGCGGGCGTCGCCGGTGCGGCTTTGCGGGTGACCTTGGTAAACGCACTGTCCGGTCCGTCGAGGTGGTGTTTCACCGATGCGTCTACCGCGAGTCGAACACGGCCCGGTGAGGCCGGCTTCAACAGGAAGCGGTAGACCTTCCCGCGGTTGATCAGGTCCATCAGCATGTCGCCTTCTTCACGGCGACCCGCGACGATGGACACCAGGCGCGGTTTCTGTGACTGCAGATGCTGGGTCAGTTTTTCAACGTTCGGCCCGACCAGCGCCGCATCAACAATGCTGACACCGACCGGGTGGGCGGCGAGCATTTCGCTGGCCTGCTTGATGCTGTTGGCGTACAGCACGGTGTGCATACCGCGGCAGCACTCCTTGATGGCGGACAGAAATTCCTCGTCCTTGGTCATAACCAGCAGCGCTACGCCCTGCGACCCGACCGGCGTTTCCGCGCCGATCTTTTCAGGGTCAAGGACCGCGTGGGTGCCGGTGCCGTCGCTGACGATGGTCGAGCCATTGTCGGCTGTCTCCATGACGATATGTTCGGCGGTGCCTTCGTCCGGCGCCGCCGCATTGTCGTTGGCGCTCTCGGCGATGGACATCAGGCGCATCTGTTGCGTCGCGGCCTCGACCAGCTGGGTGAGGTGCTTGGGATCCACGCCGCCGCGAATCACCTGGAAAATCTCGTTATCACCGACCAGCGCTTCAATTTCCGGGTCTTCGTCAGCGGCGATCAGAATGCCGATGGTCTCCGGCGAGCGCTTTTTCGCTTCGCGTAGCGCTTCGGCGCCGCTCATGCCGGGCAGGGAATTGGCGGACACGATCACATGGATCGGTGTTTCGCCCAGCGTGTTCAGAGCGTCAAAACCGCTGGTAGCACAGTGGACGGTGTACTGGTCGTCGAAGCCCGCACTCATTTTATCGAGCGCAGACTGATCGCTGTGCAGCAGCAAAACCTGGGTTTTAAAATGCTCTGCCGGCACCTTGTTCTCCTGTTCGGTGGCTGTCGAATCCGGTGTGGACCGAGGGTTCACCACAGTATAGGAGTGCAGCCCGCCCGACACGACTTAATCACGGTGTTTTATGTCTGAATCTGTGACACGGCGCACAGGCAAAGTGATGGTTGCATCACGTTTGAGTTGCTCCCGGTACCGGAACCTTCAGATTTCGCCGCTGTCTGGCAGTCTCAGGCCGTTTCGGGCGTCCAGGTGGTGCGGGCGTCGGTCTCGGCCTTGAGTGCGGACACCGCTTCGTCGAGTGGCAGCACCGTCTGACGCTTCGAGCCCAGTCGGCGCATGGCAACCGTGCTCTCGTCGACCTCGCGCTGGCCTACGGCGAGCAGCACCGGCACCTTGCTGACGCTGTGTTCGCGGACCTTATAGGAAATTTTCTCGTTGCGCAGGTCCGCCCCGGCACGTATGCCGTGCGCGCGCAGTGCGGCGACGATTTCGTGCGCGTAGTCGTCTGCCTCGGACGTGATTGTCAGGACCTTGACCTGGTCCGGCGCCAGCCACAGCGGCAGGTTGCCAGCGTGATGCTCGATCAGGATGCCGATGAAGCGCTCCAGCGAGCCGAAGATCGCACGGTGCAGCATCACGGGCAGGTGTTTGTTGCCGTCTTCGCCGACGTAGTGCGCGCCGAGCCGCCCCGGCATATTCAGATCCACTTGCAGCGTGCCGCACTGCCAGTCGCGGCCGATGGCGTCACGCAGGACGAACTCGAGCTTGGGCCCGTAGAAGGCGCCTTCCCCCGGGTTGTGCGTGTACTCAAGACCGGAGTTTTCCAGCGCGTCGACCAGGGCTTTCTCGGATTGATCCCAGACCTCGTCGTCACCAACTCGGACTTCGGGCCGGTCAGCGAACTTGATGCGAACGTCATCGAATCCGAAGTCCTTGTAAATGCTAAGAATCAAGTCGCAGACGGCAATCGACTCGTCGGTCAGCTGATCCGGCGTACAAAAGACGTGGGCGTCGTCCTGTGTGAATGCGCGCACACGCATCATGCCGTGCAGGGCGCCGGACGGCTCGTAGCGATGAACCTTGCCAAACTCGGCGAGCCGGTAGGGCAGATCACGGTAGCTGGTAATGCCCTGTTTGAAGACCTGCACGTGGCCCGGGCAGTTCATTGGCTTGATCGCGTAGGTGCGGCCGTCAACCGTTTCGGTGGTGAACATGTTCTCACCGAACGACTCCCAGTGACCGGACGCTTCCCACAACGAGCGATCCAGCACTTCCGGCGTATTGATTTCCAGATAACCCGCCTCGGTCTGCTGCTGGCGCATAAACGCGATCAGCTGCTGGAACAGCGCCCAGCCTTTCGGATGCCAGAACACAGCACCCGGCGCTTCTTCCTGGAAGTGGAACAGGTCCATCAGCTTACCGAGGCGACGATGGTCCCGCTTTTCCGCCTCCTCGAGCATGCGCAGGTACTGTCGGAGCTGCTTGTCGTTGGCCCACGCGGTGCCGTAGATGCGCTGCAGCATCTCGTTGCGCGAGTCTCCGCGCCAGTAGGCGCCGGAGACGTGCGTCAACTTGAAGGCCTTGCCGAGTCGTCCGGTGGAGGGCAGGTGCGGGCCCCGGCACAGATCGATGAAATCCCCCTGCCGATAAAGCGTCAGGGTTTCGTCCTCGGGAATGTCCTCGATGATCTCCGCCTTGTACTCCTCGCCCGCGTCACGGAAGAACTTGACGGCATCATTGCGCGTCCAGACTTCGCGCGTGATGGTCTCATCACGGTCGACGATCGCCTGCATGCGCTTTTCGATGGTCTCGAGGTCCGCTTCGGTGAACGGCTCGTCACGGGCGAAGTCGTAGTAGAAGCCATTGTCGATCGCCGGACCGATGGTGACTTGCGTTTCCGGCCAGAGTTCCTTGACCGCCTCAGCCAGCACGTGAGCGGCGTCGTGACGCAGCAGCTCGAGGCCGTCCTCGCTGTCCCGTGTCACGATCTCGACGCTCGCGTCCTGGTCGATCTCCCGATCGAGGTCACGGAGCTCACCGTCGACGCGTACGCAGACGGCGGCTTTCTCGAGGCCTCTGCTGATGTCGGCGGCGATAGCACGGCCGGTTACGGCGGCGTCGAAAACCCGGACGGAGCCGTCCGGCAAGGTGATACTAGGCATGGTCCCACTGCGGTTGACGAAAGGCGGGGATTGTACACGCCGATGCGCCGCGTCCATAGCCGTGTACAATCCGGCTCCGCCCCCGGGCGAATGCCCGCAACCGGCGCTTTTGACGCCATTCACAGCCAGACGATTCGGTATGAACGACGAGACCCACCGCGACTTTATTCGCCAGATCATCCATGACGACCTGGAATCCGGGAAACATGCAGAAATCGTGACGCGTTTCCCGCCGGAGCCGAACGGCTATCTGCACATCGGCCACGTCATGTCGATCTGCCTGAATTTCGGAGTCGCGCGTGAGACGACCGGCAGGACTTACCTGCGCTTCGACGACACCAACCCGGGCAAGGAAGACATCGAGTTTGTCGACGCGATACAGCGAGACGTGCAGTGGCTGGGGTTCGACTGGGACGACCGCCTGACGCATGCGTCAGACTATTTCCAGCGTATGTACGAGGCCGCACAGCGCCTGATCGAGCTCGGCCTCGCCTACGTGGACAGCCTCAGCGCGGAGGAGATCCGCAACTACCGGGGCACACTGACCGAGCCGGGTAAAAACAGTCCGTACCGGGATCGCAGCGTCGAGGAGAACCTCGATCTGTTCCGCCGCATGCGTGCCGGTGAATTCGGCGACGGCGAGCACCTGCTGCGCGCCAAGATTGACATGGCGTCGCCGAACATGAACCTGCGTGACCCGGCGCTGTACCGCATTCGTCACGTCGCGCACCAGAACACCGGCGACGAGTGGCCAATCTACCCGATGTATGATTTTGCGCATACGCTGTCGGACGCCTTCGAGGGCATTACGCACTCGCTGTGCACGCTCGAGTTCGAGGATCACCGCCCGCTGTACGACTGGTTTCTGGACAAACTCGGCCCGGCGCACCGTCCGCGACAGATCGAATTTTCGCGCCTGAACCTCGCCTACACCGTCACCAGCAAGCGCAAGCTGCTGCGCCTCATCGATGAGGGTGTGGTCAGCGGTTGGGACGATCCGCGCATGCCGACGATTGCCGGCATGCGCCGACGCGGCTACCCGGCATCCGCGCTGCGTGAATTCGTGCGCCTCGGTGGCGTCACCAAGAAAGACAAGCTGATCGAAATGGGCGTACTCGAGAATTGTGTGCGCGACGCCTACGGTGACACCGCGCCGCGGCGCATGGGGGTGCTGCGGCCACTAAAGGTGGTTCTGACAAACTACCCGGACGAGCAGCTTGAGATGATGAGCTCGATGAACCACCCGAATGATCCGTCGAGGGGTGAGCGCGAGGTGCCGTTCAGCCGCGAACTGTGGATCGAGCAGGACGATTTCCTCGAGGATGCCCCGCGCAAGTTCTTCCGGTTGAAACCGGGTGGCGAGGTGCGGCTGCGCAATGCGTACATCATTCGCTGCGACGAGGTCATCAAGGATGACGACGGCAACGTTACCGAACTGCACTGCAGTTATGACCCGGAAACACGCAGCGGCATGCCGAACAGCGAACGCAAGGTTAAAGGCACGATCCACTGGGTGTCTGCCCGACACGGCCTGGCCGCCGAGGTCCGGCTATACGATCGTCTGTTCCGTGACGCACAGCCGGACGCTGCCGAAGACTTTATGCAGCTGCTGAATCCGGAATCTCTGACAATGGTCAACGCCGTGCTCGAACCGTCACTGGCCGATCTTGCCGACGGTGAGGCCGTGCAGTTCGAACGCCTCGGCTACTTCTGTATCGACTCGGCAAATCACGCGGCCGGAGCGCCGGTGTTCAATCGCATCGTGACGCTGCGCGATTCGTGGGCCAAGCTCGAGAAGCAAGCCATGCAGAGTGTTGCATCCAGTTAGGCGGGCGAAGCTGGAGAAGCACCCAGTGGCGAGCGCCGCATCCGGTTAAGCCAGCCAGGGCTCAAACGCAGACGCTGTAAGAGGCGGCCAAGCGGCCACGCGAGTTTTAGCCTTCGATGATCGTCACAGGCGCACCACGACCCACGCCCAGCCCGTCGGCCGCATTGCCCTCTGCGCGGGCGATTTCCACAACCTCAAAGGAATTGACGAGCGCCAGGTAGTCACCCGGTGTAGCTCGACCGTAGGTTTCAATCATCGACAATTCGAGTCCGGCGAAGCGCACGCGCGGCGCGCGGATCGCTGCGATCATCGATGCCTCAACGTTGCTGATCAGGTTGCCGAAGGTGTCGATCGTCACAATCGAACCGCTGACCCGTCCTCGCTGGCAGTCCGGCGGATCGATCCAGTCGGGAATCCATTCCGAGGTTGGCGTGCCGAGGTCGCTGAAGCGCAGTCGACCTGCCGCGATTTCCGCGGCCACCGGCGCAAAGATATCCCGACCGTGAAAGGTGCTCGACGGTGTGCCGAGCCCCAGGGTCTGCAGAGCCCTCTCGTCCAGGTGGTACAGCGTCGCGTCATGTTCCTCCAGCAACCGTGACAGCAGGCCATTGTCCGGTGCGATGAACAGGTGGTCGTCGCATTCGGCCATCAGGATGCTGCGTTCGGTGCCGACGCCCGGATCGACGATTGCGACATGCAGGGTACCCTTCGGGAAGTAGCGATACGCTTTGCTGATCCAGAAGCCGGCCTCCGGCGGCCACTGCGCCGGAATATCATGGATCAGGTCAACGACCCGCGCTTCGGGAAATCGCGACAGGATCACGCCCTTCATGATCGCTGTGAATGGCCCCCGGTGACCGAAGTCGGTCGTCGTCGTGATGATCCCGGAGGCTTTCATTCAGGCGGCCAGATCGTCCAGGTGGCTGTCCGCGTTGCCGAGCATCTGGTCTATGACGGTAAGCCGCTTGAAATAGTGTGCGATGTCCATTTCCCAGGACACGCCCATGCCGCCGTGCAGCTGCACGGCTTCCTGGCCGACTTTACGACCGGCGGTGCCGATCTGGTACTTGATCGCCGATATCGCACGACGCGCATCGTCGCTTCCGGCATCCACCGTTGTCGCCGCCCAGACCAGTAGCGAGTAGCTCTGCTCGCACGCGGTGAACATGTCCACCATGCGGTGCTGCAGTGCCTGGAACGAGCTGATCGGGACGCCGAATTGGACGCGGTTTTTTGAGTACTCGACGGTCTTCTCGGTCATGATGCGCATGATGCCGACCGCTTCAGCACAGACGGCAAGCGTGGCGTCCTGCAGCGAGGCATCAAGCGCGGCGAAGCCAGCGCCAACGTCACCGAGCACGTGGTCGTTTCCGACATGCACACCGTCAAGCGTGATTTCAGCCGCTTGTTGGCCGTCTACCGTCGGATAACGCTGCACGTGCACATTAGCGTCATCGGCGCGAACAGCGAACAAGGTGATGCCGTCGGTGTCGGTCGTGTGCCCGCCCGTGCGTGCCGGCACGATGAGGAGTTCGGCATTGCCGCCGTTCAACACCACGCCCTTGCTGCCCGTCAACAGCCAGTTGTCACCATCTGCGGTCGCTGTCGTCGTCACGCTGGCGGTGTTGTAGCGCGCCTGCGGCTCGACCCAGGCCAGCGCCGCCTGCAGTTCGCCGCCGATCAGCGGTTCCAGCCACTCTGATTTCTGCTCGGCGCTCGCCACCCGGCGAAGAACCCCGCCGGCGAGAATCACGTTGGCCAGGTAAGGCTCGACCACCAGACCGCGGCCAAATTGCTCCATGACCACCATCATGTCGACGGCGCCACCGTCGATGCCACCATCGGCTTCAGCAAACGGGATCGCAGTCCAGCCGAGCTCGGCGAAGGTCTGCCAGACGTCCTTGCTATAGCCCTCGTCGCTGGCGGCGATTGCCTGTCGTGTATCGAAGTCGTAATCGTTGGCGATAAATTTCTGCACGCTGTCCAGCAGCATCGCCTGCATGTCATTCAGGGAAAAGTCCACGGCGATCTCCTTACAGTCCGAGCACGTGTTTGGCGACGATGTTGCGCTGAATCTCATTGGATCCGCCGTAGATTGACGCCTTGCGGAAGTTGAAGTAGCGGAGTGCAGACTGCGTTTCCACACCCTCACCGACGAATTCGTCCGCCGGATAGCCAGCGCGAAACTGACCTGGCACATAGGGCAGTGCGTAGTAGCCCGCCGCTTCCATGAACAGCGTGTCGATCGCCTGCTGGATTTCCGTCCCCTTGAACTTGAGGATGGAGGACTCCGCACCCGGCGCTTTGCCGGCCGACAGCGTCGCCAGTGTCCTGAGCTCGGTAAACTCGAGTGCCTTCAATTCGACCTCGACAGCGGCGACCTTGCGCATGAAGTTGCGGTCCTCGGCGAGTGGCGGCGCGCCGCGCACCGAGCTTGCCGCCTGTTCACGCAGCTTGCCGAGACGGTATTCCGACGTGGCGACGCCTGCAGTGCCAGTGCGTTCATGCTCCAGCAATACCTTGCCATAGGTCCAACCCTTGCCTTCCTCGCCAACCAGGTTGCCGACGGGGACGCGGACATTCTCGAAGTGCACTTCGTTGACCTCGTGGCCGCCCTCGATCGTGATGATCGGCTTGACGGAAATACCCGGCGTCTTGATATCGACGAGGATAAAGCTGATCCCCTCCTGGCGGCGCGCGACGTCGCTGCTGGTCCGCACCAGGCAGAAAATCCAGTCGGCATACTGGCCGAGCGTCGTCCAGGTTTTTGTGCCGTTGATCACCCAGTGATCGCGGTCCAGATCGGCGCGGGTTTTCAGCGACGCAAGATCGGATCCCGAGCCTGGCTCGGAGTATCCCTGGCACCACCAGACCCGGCTGGCGAGAATGTCCGGCAGGAATCGCTGTTTTTGCTCATCGTTGCCGAAGGTGTAGATCACCGGCCCGACCATGCCGAGACCGAACGGCACGATGACCGGTGCGTTGGCCGCAGCCATCTCACGCTGGAAAATATACTTCTGCACGACATTCCAGCCGGTACCGCCGTATTCCACCGGCCAGTTGAAGCCCGCCCAGCCCTGCTCGTGCAGGAGCTGCTGGAAGCGCACCATGTCCTCGCGTTCCAGTTCGATGCCGTGGTCCTGCTTGTGGCGGATGTCCTCCGGCAGGCGTTCAGTGAAAAAGGTGCGGACTTCGTCGCGAAAGGCCAGGTCTTCCTTGGAAAAAGTAACGTCCATTCTGACTCCCGGGGGTCGATTGGTTTCTTGGTTATCGGGTGTTCGGCGAGGGTTCGATCGGGCATCATTAGCTGATGAGTTCAGTCCCTGAATCCATCCCGCAGTCGCGTCCACTCGTGGATGCGCTGGCGCGGCCGCTGCACGATCTGCGCATTTCACTGCTGGATCGCTGCAATTTTCGTTGCCCGTACTGCATGCCGGCGGCGGAATACCACGCCGACTACGAATTCCTCACTCGCGGGCAGAGACTATCACATGACGAAATCTACAAGGTCGCGGAAGTGTCAGCATCGCTGGGCGTGTCCAAGCTGAGGCTGACGGGCGGTGAGCCGTTGCTGGACAAACGCTTGCCGGACCTGGTCGCACGTCTCGCACGGCTGCCAGGTATCGACGATCTGGCGCTGACCACAAACGCGATGCTGCTGGCCCCGCTGGCCACGACGCTTTCGGACGCCGGGTTGCAGCGAGTCACCGTCAGTCTCGACAGTCTCGACCCCGAGGTGTTCCGGCGAATGAGCGGCGGCCGCGGCGACCTGAGCGCTGTGCTCGACGGCATTGCGGCTGCCGAGGCAGCTGGCTTGTCGCCGATCAAGATCAACGTGGTCGTACAGCGCGGTGTCAACGACCACACGGTGCTCGATCTGCTGCGGCATTTCCGCGCCAGCTCACATATCGTGCGCCTCATCGAGTTTATGGATGTTGGCAACCGCAACGGCTGGAACCTGGAGCAGGTGGTGCCGTCGAAGGACCTGCTGAAGCAGATTCAGGCGCGCTGGCCCTTGCAAGCGCTGGAGCAAAATTATCCGGGCGAGGTCGCAAGGCGATACCGGTATGTCGACGGGCAGGGAGAGATCGGCTTTATTACATCCGTCACCGAGCCGTTCTGCGGAGCGTGCTCGCGCGCGCGACTGGCCGCCGACGGGATGCTGTACACCTGTCTGTTCGCAACACACGGAACGGACCTGCGTGAGCCGTTGCGCAACGGTGCCGACGACGAAGAGCTGGCCGATATCCTGAAGCGCATCTGGCTGCAGCGTGCGGATCGCTACAGCGAACTGCGACGACCGGACGTGGCGGCGGCACACCCGCTGTCGAAGGTGGAAATGTACCGGATGGGCGGATAGACGATGGCGAAGCTGACTCACATTGATGACAACAATCGGCCGACAATGGTCGATGTCGGCGACAAGTCTGTGACCCGCCGTGAGGCGACGGCACGCTCGACGGTCAGGCTGCCGACACCGGTACTCGACGCCATCGACGGTGACGACATTCAGAGCAAAAAAGGCCCGGTGTTCGCAACCGCGATCATCGCCGGCGTCATGGCAGCGAAAAAGACCCATGAGCTGATACCGTTTTGCCATCCGCTCGGCCTCGAAAAGTGCACGATCGATATCCGGATCGACGACGACCGGGCTGTGATCGACGCCACCTGCCGCGTTACGCACAAAACCGGTGTCGAGATGGAGGCAATGACGGCAGCCTCGGTCGCTGCGCTGACGATCTACGATATGTGCAAGGGGCTGTCTCATAATATGGTGATAGAGAACACGGAGTTGCTGGCAAAGTCCGGCGGTAAGAAGGACATTCAGCGTGATATCTGACAGCGTGACACGGCCGCTGTCCGGCCTGGTGCTCGCAGGCGGTCGCAGCCGGCGCATGGGGACCGACAAGGCACTGCTGGTCAACAACGGCGAAAGTCAGCTCGCGATGGCGATGCGCCTGTTGGAGTCCGTATGCGACGCGGCCTTTGTCTCGACCCGCGAGGAGCAGGCGGACGAGCCGGAGCGCGCGCGCTTCGCGCAGATAGTGGACCGTTACGAGGACCTTGGGCCGATCGCCGGCATCCTGTCAGCCATGGACGAGCGCCCGGGCGATGACTGGCTGGTGGTAGCCTGCGACTTGCCGAACCTCTCACCGGCCACCCTGCAGGCGCTGGTCGCGGCGCGCGACGATTCGGCACCGATGATCGCTTTTCGCAGTTCGCACAACGGTCTTCCGGAGCCGCTGTGCGCGATTTATGCAGCCGAGAGCAAGACACTCGTGCGTGACTTCATCTCGCAGGGCATCAGGTGCCCGCGCAAGATGATGATCAACAGTGACACTCGACTGATCGACCAGCCCGAGCCCGATGCACTCGATAACATGAACTCGCCGGAAGACCTGCAACGCAGCAAGCTGGAGATCGCGTCGTGAAAACCCTGACAGTCCGCTACTTTGCGGCGTTTCGTGAACGCGCCGGGACCGACGCCGAGACGCTTGAGGTCGACGTGGAGTCGGCTCGGGACGTTTTCGAGCTCACCCGCGATCGCCACGGATCCGAGGATCCGGCCGGGCACTGCAAAGTGGCGATCAATGACGAGATGGCGGACTGGTCGCAGACCGTCGAAGACGGCGACACGATCCTGTTGTTTCCGCCGGTGGCCGGAGGATGACAATGAGCATGCGAATGACCAGCACGACAATCGACACGACCGCACTGCGTGAGTCAATGGCCGATCCTGCAGCCGGCGGTTTTTGTGTCTTCGAGGGCTGGGTGCGTAATGAAAACGACAATAGCGATGTCGAGCGTCTCGAGTACGAAGCTTATGAGCCGCTGTGCATCAAGGAAGGCGAAGCAATCATCGCGGAGGCCGTCGAGAAGTTTGGCGTACGCGGAGCCGTCTGCGTGCATCGAAGCGGTCTTCTCGAGATCGGCGACTGCGCCGTCTGGGTCGGTACTGCATCCGGTCATCGCGACGAGGCATTCAGGGCCTGTCGATACATCATCGACGAGGTGAAGGTGCGGCTTCCGATCTGGAAAAAAGAGCACTACGTCAGCGGTGCCACCGAGTGGGTGAGTTGCGTTCGCTGTGCGAAGCACGCGGTCCCCGATTCGCTGAAATCAGCCTAGTCGAGGTCCGCGAGGTCCCCGGGACGGTCGATGTCCTTGGCGGCGGCCTCACAATCAATAACGTTGCATGCCGAGGCCATGAGCCAGTGTTTCGCGCCTCGGTCGCCCTTCAGCATCACAAGATCGGCAAACATCGAGCGCGGCAACACGGCCGGCGGTCCCAGCGTCCCGTCATAGCGACTCGCAACCGCAATATCCGGCGCCAACTGGAACGCGGCGAGCAGTGCAGCGAGATGTTCGGAGGTCACCCGCGGCTGGTCGGCGAGTGTGATCAGCAGGCCGTTGGCCGCGTGCTGCACAGCACGCACCGCGCAGGCAATCGACGTGCCGATACCCTCGCGATAGCGATCATTGATGACGGTCGCTCGACAGTGATTGCCACTTGCCGTGATCACTTGCCGCG
>JBCCNM010000014.1:0-38561 GCA_039025835.1 Pseudomonadota bacterium
AACAAGGCGAAGCTGATCCTTGTTGCCTGCAGGCGATCGGCGAGAAGGCCGGCCGCGAGCGCCCCGATCGGACGCAGGTAGGCGCCCCAGGCGGACAGCTCGGCGGCGCGGACCTCGTCGTAGCCCATAACCTGCACAAGGTACAGCGAGTAATTGTCGAGACCTTTATAGCCGCAGTACGCGGCGACAATGATGCCTGCCTGGGTCCAGACAACCGGCCGTGCCAGCACGCGACGGATGCCGAGCCCGAGATGCGGCGCCTCTGCGCCGGATGGGCGGACCTCCGGAATAAAAAACCACGTCATGACGGCAACCAGCAGGTTCACCGCCACGTAGACAGCGATGACATTGTGAAACGCGATGGCCCGGCTCCCGTCGGTGATCTCTGCGCTACCGAGGCTCACAGCAAACACCTGCACTGCGATGGCGGCCACAATGGCGGCAACCAGACCACGACCGGCATCCAGCAGACCAAACGCCATGCCCTGCTGCTTGCGTCCGCCCCAGTCGCGCGTCGCGCGGATCAGTGCACCCCAGAACAACAGAATCGACGTGACTCCCCAGAAGGCGTACAGGAGCAGCATCGTGCGCGCGTCGGGCAACGTCAGCATGACGAAACCGCCGGCCGCGGTGGCCAGCAGCGACAGGGTCAGCAAGCGTCGAGCCGAGAATCGGTCGGCGAGGATGCCACCGGGAAAATAGGACAGCATGGCCGTCACGCCGTAGGCCGCGAACAGGTCACCGAGCTGGGTATTGGAAAAGTCGAACACCTCGAGCAGCGTCGGCCGAAAGAACCGCGCCGTCTGAAACGGCAAGCCGAAGATCATCTCGCCGGCCACGATCAGGGTTACCAGTGTCAGCCAACGCGACATCGTCTTATTCCCGAGGGTTTGCCGTTAGTATACGTGAGCCTGCTGTTCGCCCCGGGGAATCGACGATGAACACCTTTTTGCTGTTGCTGCTGGCCGTCTCGGCTGACCCGGTGGCGACCATGCGCATTGACTACCTGCACTCAGGTTCACGGACCAGCGAGTTGTTTGCGCTGGAACAGGTCGTCGTCGAAGCCCTGCCCTTTCCCGGCAACCTCGAACGCCCCGTCGATGCGACGCTGCGCGGCAAGTATCTGTTCGAAATCGTGGGCGGCGACGGCGAGATCGCCTGGTCGCGCAGCTTTTCCAGCATCTACGGCGAATGGGAAACCACGGCAGAGGCACGCCAGATACAGCGCAGCTTCCACGAATCGGTGCGCTTCCCGGCGCAGGACAAGCCGTTCACCCTGGTCATCAAGAAGCGCGATGCACGTAACGACTTTCAACCGGTCTGGCGCCTGCCCGTCGATCCGGCCGATGTGCTCGTGCATCACGAGTCGGCGCCGTACGTCGATGAGGTCGTCGCAATTCGGCAAAGCGGTAAGCCCGGCAGCAAAGTGGATCTGCTGTTGCTGGGTGACGGCTACACCGCCGGCGAAACCGAGGCGTTCATCGAGCGAGCACGCGAGCTGACGGCGGCGCTGTTCGCAACCTCGCCATTCAAGGAGCGGGCGGAAGATTTTAATGTCTGGGCACTGGCACCGGTGTCACGACAGTCGGGCATCTCGCGGCCGTCGACCGGCATCTACCGTGACACGCCACTCGGCACGACCTACGATGCATTTCGCTCGGAACGCTATGTGCTGACCTTCGACAACAAATCACTCAGGCGTGTCGCGTCATCGGCGCCGTACGATTTCATCGAGATCCTCACCAACACGGAAACCTACGGCGGCGGCGGTATTTACGGGCTGTACAGCACGGCCGCCGCGAACAGCCGCTGGGCCGAGTACCTGTTTATCCACGAGTTTGGCCATCACTTCGCCGGGCTGGCTGACGAGTACTACACGAGCTCGGTCGCCTACGAGCCGTCAGACATCACCGTGGAGCCCTACGCGCCGAATGTCACCGCACTGCTCAACCCGGACGAGCTGAAGTGGAAGCACCTCGTCCTGCCGTCGACGCCGATTCCGACACCGTGGCCGAAGCAGGAGTACGAGCGACATTCAGTCGCAGTTCAGGCCCGGCGCTGGAAGATGCGCGAGGACGACGTGCCGGAGCGTGACATGGACGCGCTTTTCAAAGACTCAAAGGACCATACGGATTCGTTATTTGCAGCAGCACCGCACAACGGCAAAATCGGTGCTTTCGAAGGTGCCAATTACTCCGCCCGCGGTTATTACCGATCGGAACAAAATTGCCTGATGTTCACCCGTTCCGCGACGTTTTGCCGGGTGTGCGCAGACGCCATCGAAGCGGTAATCGACGAATACGTTTTACCAGCCGTCAAAACCGACCATCGCTAGATTCGGTCCGGTCCGGCCGCAACACCATCAACAAACCGGGGCAGGTGCCAACGTCACGCGCTGTGGCAACCTTTTGCGTCTGTAACGCATCTAAGCCCTGACGACTATAAGAACGCGTGGGATAAGGGGACGTGCGTTGAAGATCGCAGACACATCCGGGCAGGACATCCAGCTCGAGCCTGAAGGTCACCGAAAACTCTATATTGGACTCGCCGCCGGCCTGATCGCGGTGCTCATTATCGGCTGGCTGGTCGCGCCGTGGTTCCAGCGCTGGGCCAACGCCACGATCAGTGTGCCCATCGAACGTGTTCGCATCGCCACGGTGACCCGCGGTGACCTCGTGCGGGATGTCGCCATTCAGGGTCGGGTAGTTGCTGCGGTCAGCCCCACGCTGTACGCAACGGCGTCCGGCACGATCACGCTGCAGGTGGATGCCGGTGAACAGGTCATTGCCGGCCAGGTGGTTGGCTCGGTCGACAGCCCGGAGCTGACCAACCAGCTTCGCCAGGCGCAATCCACACTCGAACAGCGCCAGATGGAGCTCGAACGCCAGCGCATTGAGTCGCGCCAGCAGGCCCTGGAGAAGCGCAAGTCAGCAGATCTCGCCGACGTGGCGCTGGTCGCGGCGAAACGTGAAAAACGCCGTGCCGACCAGGCCAATGAAAAAGGCGTGATCCCGAGAATCGATTACGAGAAAGCGCAGGACGACCTGCAAAACGCCGAACTGGCCGCTCGCCACGCCCGCGAGGATGCCTCGCTGTTCGAGGAACGACTCGATTTCGAGGTCCGCGCCAGCGAGTTCGAGGTCAACCGTCAGCAGCTGCTGGTGGACGACCTGCAACGTCAGGTCGACGACCTGTCGATTAACTCGCCGGTCAGCGGCATCGTCGGCGACCTGCTCGTTGACCAAAAAGCGGCTGTGTCCCGCGACACGCCGGTGATGGCGGTGGTCGATCTGTCGCGCTTCGAGGTGGAAGCCGGCATCCCGGAAGGCTACGCCGATGATCTGTCGGTCGGCATGTCCGCTGAGATCACCGTCGGCGGCCAGCGATTTAGCGGGCAACTGGTCGCGGTCTCACCGGAAATCATCGACAACGAGGTCAAGGCCCGGCTGCGCTTTATTGGCGAACGCCAGCCCGTCAACCTGCGCCAGAACCAGCGACTGCAGGCACGCATTCTGCTCGCCGAGCACGACGACGTGCTGATGGTGCAACGCGGCCAGTTCCTCGACAGCGGCGCCGGACGCGTGACCTACGTCCTCGACGAGGACGGCCTCGCCGTACGCCGCCAGATTGAAGTCGGCGCGCGCAGTCTCGGCGCCGTTGAAATCGTCTCCGGACTCAATGTCGGCGAACAGATTGTTATTTCGAATCTGGATCCGTTTCGCAGCGCCGAGAGCGTTCGACTCACCAATTAATCAAGACAAGCTGAAGGGATAGGGAGCTTAACCATGCTGAAGATGACCAACGTCTCCAAGGTGTACCGAACCAACACCGTCGAGACCCACGCCCTGCGTGAATTTTCACTGAGCGTTGACGAAGGGGAGTTCGTCTCGGTCACCGGACCATCGGGGTCGGGAAAAACCACGTTTCTGAACATCGCCGGGCTGCTGGAGGAGCTGACCGGCGGTGTCTACGAGCTGGACGGTCGCGATATTTCCAAGCTAAACGATCGCGAGCGGTCGAAAGTCCGCAACGAGAAAATCGGCTTCATCTTCCAGAGTTTCAACCTGATCCCCGAACTCGACATTTTTGACAATGTTGACGTGCCGCTGCGCTATCGCGGCTTCGACAAGGCCGAACGTCGCCGCCGCATCGAGGAATCGCTGGAAATGGTCGGCCTCGCCTCACGCATGAAGCATCTGCCGCCACAGCTTTCGGGTGGGCAGCAGCAGCGCGTAGCCATCGCCCGTGCGCTGGCCGGCAATCCTCGCTTCCTGCTCGCCGACGAGCCCACCGGCAATCTGGACTCCAACATGGCGAACAGCGTTCTCGATCTGCTCGGCGAGATCAATGAACAGGGCGTCACGATCATCATGGTGACCCACGAGCTGTCACTGGCGGATCGCGCAAAACGCAACATCTTCGTACGCGACGGCAAGGTGTCCGACGCGTCGCCCGATTTCGCCATCGCAGCCAACAGCTAGGAGACGCGAATGTTTCGCTATTACCTGAAGCTTGGGCTGCTCAGCATCCGGGCGAACCCGGCGCTGTCCTCGTTAATGGTGGCGGCGATTGCGATCGGCATCGGCGCCTGCATGACGATCGTGACCGTGCAGCATCTGATGAGTGGCAACCCGATCCCGGAGAAGTCGTCGATCCTGTACCACGTCAATATCGACAGCTGGAGCGACGCCAATCCGTACGCAAACGGCTCACGCCCACCAGACCAGCTCACTTACACGGACTCGCGCAATCTGCTGGCTGAGGAAAAAGCCCCTCGCCAGGTCGCGATGTTCAAATCCAACCGCATCATCCAGCCTGAAGGCGATGACGAACTGCCGTTCGAGGCCGACGGTCGCGCCACCAGCGGTGACTTCTTCGCGATGTTCAACGCGCCTTTCCAGTACGGCGGCGGCTGGGACAAGTCAGTGGACCTGTCCGAAGAGCGCGTAATCGTCATCAGCGATGCCCTCAACGAACGCCTGTTCGGCGGTGAAGACTCCACGGGTCGCAGCCTGCGTGTCAATGACAACGATTTTCGCATCGTCGGCGTGCTTGCGGAATGGAGCCCGGTCATCAAGTTCTACGACCTGAACAACAATCCGTTCGAAGGTGTCGAGGACCTGTATTTCCCGTTCTCGACAGCCATTGCGCTCGAGTTTGGCAGCTCCGGCAACACCAACTGCTGGAAGCCGGTCGAGGAAGGTGGCCGCCAGGCGTTTTTGAACTCGGAGTGCATCTGGACGCAGTTCTGGGTCGAGTTGCCGACGGCGGCGGACAAATCCGAGTACCTGAATTTCCTCGAGGCCTATGTCGAGCAGCAAAAAGCCCTTGGCCGTTTTCCGCGCCCGATCGACAACCGCCTGTCGGACGTCGAGGAATGGATGATCGTACAGCAAATCATGGAAGACGACGTGACCGTGCTGCTCGGCCTGGCCGTGTTGTTTCTCATTGTCTGCCTGCTGAACACGATCGGCCTGCTGCTCGCCAAGGTCATGCGCCGGGCGAAGGACATCAGCCTGCGGCGCGCGCTCGGCGCAAGCAAGGCCACGCTGTTTGCGCAGTACATTGTCGAGGCTGGCATGATCGGCATGGCCGGCGGAATCGCCGGTATCGGCACAACGTGGCTCGGGCTGCTCGGCCTGCGCAACCTGTACGCCGAATTTGACTTCATCAACAACCTGACCAGCCTGGACTGGTCGATGACGGGGCTCGCCATCGCGCTGGCCATCGTGTCGGCGCTGGCCGCCGCGCTGTACCCGACCTGGCGTGCCTGTCAGGTGACGCCCGCCAGCCAATTGCGAATTCAGTAGGAGAACGAGTATGGAATTCGGACCCATTTTTCGCGCCCTGCTGCGCAACAAAGGCGGCGCCATCCTGATCGCGCTGCAGATCGCGGTCACAATGGCCATTATGGTCAACTCGATCGCCATCATGCAGCAGCGCGCCGCCAGTATGGCGCGCCCAAGCGGGCTGGACGAAGCTAACACCTTCACGCTGACCAGCATCAACTTCGCCTCTGAGGCCGACACGCGGGCCACGTACGTCAGTGACCTGGAGTTGATTCGCAACACGCCCGGTGTGGTCAATGCGATCGGCACCAACTCCTTCCCGCTGCGCGGCGGCGGTTGGTCAATGGGGCTGCAGACCGAGCCGGGTGAAGACATGAGCGGCACCCCTGCGGCGATTTACTTCGGCGACGAGCACATGCTCGAGACGTTCGACGTGGAGCTGATTGACGGCAGCAATTTCACGCCGGAGCAGGTTGTCTTCAACGACCCGGACAGCTCCGGCTGGGAGCCGTACGCGATCATTACCGAGGCGCTTGCGAACTCGTTGTTTCCGGATGAGGAAGGCTCCGTGGTCGGCAAGACTGTCTACATCGACCAGAACGAGCCGGTGGAAATCGTTGGCATCATCGACCAGCTGCAGGCGCCATGGCAGGGCTGGTCGGACGCGGTGGAACACGTATTCCTGACGCCGCTGGTCCGCGCGGACGGATTCTCTCGCTACGTCGTTCGCACCGAACCCGGACAACGCGAGCGATTGCTGGCGGACATCGAAGAGCGCCTGGCGGCGGCGGACAAGACGCGCCTGATCCGCAGTGGCGAAACCTTCGACAAAACGCGCGCGAATGCCTACCTCGGCGATTCGTCGATGATTAAGATTCTCGCCTTTGTCGTGACCCTGCTGACCGTCATCACCGGCCTTGGCATTGTCGGCCTGGCGAGCTTCAATGTCTCGCGGCGAACCCGCCAGATTGGCATTCGGCGTGCGCTCGGCGCGTCGAAAGCGGCCATCATGCAGCACTTCATGGTGGAGAATTTCATCATCAGCAGCATCGGTGTAACCGTCGGCGCGGCGCTCGCGATCGGCCTGAACATCGCGATGGTCGAGATGTTCAACCTGACACCGATGAATTGGTGGATCATCCCGATCGCCATGCTCACGTTGTGGGTCGTCGGACAGCTCGCCGTCAGCGGGCCCGCGCGCAAGGCCACGCTGATCACGCCGTCCATCGCCACGCGCTCGGGCTGACAAAGCTCAAGCATCGATGACAGAGGCCGGGTCGACGCGCGTCGATCCGGCCTTTTTTCTGCCTCGTCAGTTACGCAGACGATAGCCGGTGATGAAAATCCAGCGGACGATGGTGAGGCACAGCACGAGGAAGCCGACGGTCATGGCGAGGCTGATCGCCACCGGCACGTCGGCGTTTTCGTAAAAGCTCCAGCGGAAGCCACTGATCAGGTAGACCACCGGATTGAACAGGCTGAGCGTCTGGAACAACGGCGGCAGCATCGAAATCGAGTAGAAACTGCCGCCCAGGAAGGTCAGTGGCGTGATCACCAGCGCCGGCACGATGCTGAGTTTTTCCCAGGTGTCGGCCCATACGCCGAGAATAAAACCGAACAGGCTGAACGACACCGCCGTCATCACGAGAAACGCGAGCATCAACAGCGGATGCTCGACCTGCACATCGACAAACAGGTTGGACGTAACCAGGATGATGCTGCCGATGATCACTGATTTGGTCGCTGCGGCACCGACATAACCCAGCACGGCCTCGTACCAGGCCACCGGCGCCGACAGCAATTCGAAGACCGTGCCGGTAAAGCGCGGGAAATAAATCGCGAACGAGGAATTCGACAGGCTCTCGGTCAGGATCGCCAGCATAATCAGACCCGGCACGATGAAGGCGCCGTAGTCGATGCCGTCGATCTCGGAGATGCGTGAACCGATGGCGGCGCCAAACACGATGAAATACAGCGAGGTCGTCAGCACCGGCGCGACGACACTTTGCACCAGCGTGCGACGCATGCGTGCCATTTCGTAGCCGTAGATTGCGCGAACGGCGTGCAAATTCATTGCCGCACCAGATCGACAAAAATGTCTTCCAGCGAACTCTGGCGGGTGCGCAGGTCGTTGTACGTGATGCCCTCCGCCTGCAGCAGCGACAAAAGGCCGGTGATGCCGGTGCGCTCTCCGCGCGTGTCGTAGGTGTAGCAGAGTTCCGCACCGTCCGTGACGAGCTCGAGTTCATAGTCACTGAGCGCTGCCGGGATGGCCGAAAGCGGTGACTGCAGATGGATAAACAACTGCTTGCGGCCCAGCTCCTGCATTAACGCGTGCTTGTCGCGCACGAGGATGATTTCGCCATGATTGATGACACCGACGCGATCGGCCATCTCCTCGGCCTCCTCGATGTAGTGCGTCGTCAGCACAATTGTGACGCCGGACTCACGCAATTCGCGAACGACGTTCCACATGTCCTGGCGGAGCTCCACGTCGACACCGGCGGTCGGCTCGTCAAGGAACAGCAGTTCGGGTTCGTGAGCCAGCGCCTTGGCGATCAGCACGCGACGTTTCATGCCGCCGGACAGGTCGATGATGCGTGAGTCTTTCTTGTCCCACAGCGACAGCGACTTCAGCACCTTTTCGATGTGTGCCGGGTTATTTGCCTTGCCGAACAGTCCGCGGCTGAAGTTGACCGTATCCCAGACGGTCTCGAACGCGTCGACCGGCAGTTCCTGCGGCACCAGGCCAATGATCGCTCGTGACTGCCGATAATCACTGACGATGTCATAGCCACTGACCCTGACATCGCCGCCGCTCGGCCGCGTGATACCGCAAACAATCGAGATCAGCGTGGTCTTGCCGGCCCCGTTGGGGCCCAGCAGAGCAAAAATCTCACCGCGCTGTATGTCGAGATCCACACCTTTCAGCGCTTCGAAATCCCCGAAACGCTTGTGCAGACCATCGACCTTGAGAATCGGATCCATGCGCGCGAGCTTACCTCAGAAAAAGCGCGTGATCTGTAGCTGCAGGTAATCGTCCCGGTTGATGAAAAACGATGTGTCGCCCGGATCGGCACCGGTGAACAGGCGCAGTCGCATCTCGAAAAACCAGTCATCGCCGAGACGGCGCTCGCCCTCCACGTTGTAGAAGGTCTCGCCCGTGTCGGTGTCGTAGGACAAGCCGGCCAGCAGCGCTGTGTCCTGAATGTCGTTCATCGCGAGGCGACCGCCGACAAAAACGTCGTTGTCCGCCAGCGTAAACGGCTCCAGCGCGTTGCGATCGTCGTACTGGTACTCGACCAGGACACCGACATCGGCGTCCGATTCGGCCACCTGGTAAAAGGTGTATTCGAGCCCGCCAACCGCGGCGAAAATCTGCCCGAATCGCGCATCGCGCGAAATCGCCTCCAGCTTCCACAGCCAGGCATCTCGCGTGAGCTGCAGGTCGGCACCAACCTGGCTGATCGTGTCGTAAAACGGCACCAGCTCGGCAAACGGGGAAACCGGATCGGCCGGCACAAAGCGCGGTTCGCGACTGGTACCCCTGAAATAGCTGAGGCCGATATCGACGTCGCCAAAATAGTGGCTGTAGCGGAGCGCAACATCGACATTGCGCTGTTCGCTGCCGGACTCGTACTGCGCATCGTCGAGCAGCAGCTCCGGCGGCGGCCGAAAGCGGCCGTCGAGCCCGGCGAATGTCCGCTCTCGGAAATACGGCATCAGGTAGACACTGAGCAGACCCCAGTCCTGCTGGATCTCCACGTTGAGCATAGGCTGGCCCAATTTGTCCTCGCCATCGATATCGGACACGAAATCGGTCTGGTTGATGATATCGACGAGATGCACGGACTCGGTGACGCCCCAGAACACCGTGTTCAGGCCCACCAGCACCTCGAAGCCGTCACCCTCCTTCGCCCAGTAGAGCTCGCGAAAATCGACCAGCTTGCGCTCATCGTCCACGCTGTCGAGACGCACGAAGCCGATAATCGATGCGCGCGCGTCGTTACCGCGCCAGCGCAGGTCGAGCTCGCCGGACAGCGAGGCGTGTAAGGTCGCGTCATCCTGGCGGGGAAACGCCGCGTCCTGGGTAAACAAGCGGGTTTGCAGCTCGACATTGGCCGCCTTGTCCCAGTTCTGGGCGGACAGCGGTGCCGCCGCCAGCAGCCACAGGAAAAGCGTGATACGCAGATGCATCGGGATCAGCGCAGTCTCGCCAGTCGACCCTTGACGAAGTCGTTCTGGTCCATGCCCACGTCAAACTCATAGTCGCTGTACACCAGGTCCGTTTGCTTTTTCGTCTGCAGGTTGGTCATCGTCATCAGGTGGGTGCGCCAGATGCCGTTGTCGTACTGCCGGTAGTCCTTGAGCTCGAGCACTTTCAGCAGCGAGTCGCGCCGATCGTAGAACTCGACCTTGCGGATCTGGAAGTGTGTCTGGTCCACCCAGGAGACCTGGCGTGTGTAGCCCGAGTTTTCATAGCGCGGTGTCCGCTCTACAACGTCGCAGTTCAGCTCGCCACAGGCCTCCTCGCGCAGCCAGTTGTAGTCGTACTTGTTGAGCTCAACGGCGGTGAAGTCCTCGAAAGCAAACTCCGAACCGACAAACGGTCCGGACTTGTTGCTCGACGAGATTCGTTTCACGCGCTTCAGGGCCGGCAGGTACAGCCACTGGTCGTCCGGGTCGAGAATCTTGGCGTGTGACAGCAGCGCTGTGCCCTCGATGTCGCGCGGCGTATTGAACAACACGAGGCTCTTGTCGCCGACGTCCTCGTTCGCTTTTTCAAGTGTCGTAAACGACATGCTGCGCGTGGTTTCCTGCCCGGCCGCATTGCGCAGCACCATCGTCACGTCGACCCGGCTGTCGGCAAAGCCGTTATCGGTACGGTCAGCGCGCGCAGCGATGTCGAATCCCTTTTGCACGTTATCCGCGTGCACGCTGGTCGCCACAAGGACGGTCGCGAGCAGGACCGCGGACAGGGTGTTGGTCAGTCTCATAACTATCTCCACAAAGAATTCAGGCCTTGGACACGGCCAGCTCATCAACCACAACGGGATCCTGCCCCTTGCGGCCGAACAGCAGCAGCGCCGGCAGTAACAGGAAGTCGAGGATCAGCGCAAAGATGATGGCCAGTACGGTCATCAGGCCCATGTCGAAATTCGGTTTGAACACCGACTGCATCAGCACCATGAAGCCGACGGACAGAATAATCGTATTGACGACAATGGCCAGCCCCACATTGTTGAACGCGTAACGAATCGAATCCTCAATGCTGAGCGCCCGTTCGTCACGCGCACGTACGTATTTGGACAGGAAATGCACCGTGTCATCGACAATGATGCCGAGCGAAATCGACGCAACAACAGACACCGAAAAACCGACCTCGCCGATCAGCAGCGCCCAGGCGCCGTAGGTGGCGAGAATCGGCAGACCGTTGGGGATCAGGCTAAGCGTACCCAAGCGGAAGCTGCGCAATGCAAACATCATGATCACGGCGATCGCAAAGATGGCGATGGCGGTGCCGACGAACATGTTCCGCAGATTGCGCTCGGTGATGTAGGCAAACATCACGGCGGCGGCCGTTGGCCTGGCGTGCATGTAGTCGGGCAGGTTGGCTTCGATATAGGCCTGGGCTTCGTCGAGAAACTCGCGGGTGCGCGCCGTACTCGTCTTGCCGAGCGTCGCCGTGATTCGCGATGCCGACTTGTCAATATTGATACGATCGTTGAGGTCGAGACCGTAGGGCAATGACAGCTCATAGAGCAGCAGGTACTGCGCCGACAGCTCGCGATCGTCCGGAATCCGGTAGTAGCTCTCGTCGTCGCCGTGCATGTTCTTGTTCAGGCGCTTCATGATGTCAGCGATGGAGTAGACATGAGACACGTCCTCCTGCGCGCGGAACCAGTCTGCGAGTTTCTCGAGATTTGCCAGGTATTCCGGTTCACTGACACCGCCCGGCTCACCTGCGGGGATCGAAAACTCGATCGGGAATATGCCGAACTCCTGCATGGCCAGGTCGGAGTCACGGCGAAACTCGACACTCTCATCGAAATACTCGACCCACTGATCGCTGAATTCGTTTTGCGGAATGAAGGTGATCACCGCCAGTGTCGCCGAACCGACCACGACCAGCAGTACACGGCTGCGTGCGATAACGAACTCCGCCAGTGCCGACATCGCCCGCTGTGACCACGTGGTCTTCGATGACTGCGTCACCGAAAACGGCAACATGCTGAGCAGTGCCGGCAGCAGCGTAATTGAGTACAACCAGGCCGACAGGATACCGACAGCGGTGAGGTTGCCGAGATGCCAGAACGGTGGCGAGTCCGAGAAATTCAACGCCAGGAAACCAACGATGGTCGTCAGTGACGTGATGCCGACAGGCAGGAAGTTGATGCGCACCGCCTCGATGATGGCCTCACGCTTCTGCATGCCTTCGCGCATCAACGCACGCAAGGACATCAGGATATGAATGGAATCAGCGACTGCCAGCGTCAGGATGACGATCGGGGCAGTCATCGAGATCGGCGTTAGCCCAAGTTTGACAATACCGGCTACGCCCATGGCAACGGTCGACGACAACGCAATGACCATCAGCGTCGCAAACGTCGCCGCCAGCGAGCGGACGATAATCCAGCTCATGACGAAAATCACGATGAACATGATCGGCATCAACTTGATGCCATCGTTGACGCCGGTTTCGGAGAACGCGTTGTTCAGCATCGACAGACCGGTAAGCTGAATTTGCATGCCCGGGTACTCCGCCTGCAGGCGATCACGAATCGCACGCGCCTCGGTCACGGTGGCCGGCACCTCCTCCTCGCTGAGTTCCGGGTACTGCAGCACAACGTTGATCGCGGTTACGGTCGCATCATCGTTCACCAGCAACCTGGCGAGCAGCGGCTCCTCAAGGGAGATCGCCCGCCGCTCATTGAAGTAGGCGGATTCCCGTCGATCGATACCGGACACAAGGTCTTCGACGATCAGGTCATCCTCAATCGCGTAGGTGTGCTGGAAATTGGTGATCGAGTCGACACGCAGGGCAAACGGAATCTGCCACGCTGCCTCGGTGATGTCCTCAATGGCGGTCAGCGTCTCGGCCGAGAAGACATTGCCGTCCGCCGGTTTTACGACGAAGAATACATTGTCGTTTTTTGTGTAGGTGTCCTGAAAATCAAGGAACGCGTTCAGCTCCGGGTTCGACTCGGAAAAAAACACACGGTAGTTGTTGGTAAAGCTCAGATTGAACGTGCTGCCGCCGAACAGCGCGGCGATCAGCACGGACGTTACGACCACCGGCCAGCGCCGGCGAATAACGCTCGTCGTCAGCCGGACGGCAAACCGGTCTATCGCCTTGAAGTAGCTACCCATGTGCTGCTTCTCCTCTAAGTTACAATTTGAAACCAATCAGTCAATAATTAAGCAAAAAAACTCAACGGAGTGCGGCAACGGCGCCGTCGACCACGCGGTGCGCCTGCTCGACATCCATAAACCCTTTGACAGCGGTCGCCAGGCCGGCCAGCGTGACCATCAGGCGAACCGCGATGTCCTCGGCGGGCTCGGACGCTGTGATCTCTTGCGCGCGCTGTGCCTTGTCGACGAGGTCCGTCATCATGCGCATACGCTGATCGCGCAGCCGCTGCAGGAAAGCCAGCACGTCTGCATCGTGCGGCGCCAGCTCCACCAGGGAGTTGATCATCATGCAGCCCGCGTCTTTGCTGGTGTGGTTTACGACGCTGTGCATGACGGCGCAGATGTTCTCGATGGGCGAATCCTGTTCGAACGCGACCGCGGCGATCTGCCGAAGCTCGGTGTCCGCGTAGTGCTCGAGTGCGCGCATGAACAGACTGTGTTTGTCACCGAAGGACTGATAAAGACTGCCTTTGTTCAGACCTGTGCACGCGCACAGATCCGACAATGAGGTGGCCTCGTATCCCTTGCGCCAAAAGGCGTCCATGGCTGAGTCCAGCACGCGCTGCTCGTCAAATTCTCGCGGCCGACCGACGGTTCTGCTGCCCACAATCTCTCTGCATTTAAAACTGAACGGTCAAAAATTTACGCCAACGACGGCCGTTTGTAAACCGCGGCTGCAGGAAAGGTCGAATTCCCTGAAACAAAACCGCACTCGGTGCGGTCGTAATCCATACGTTCTTCTTCTGGACGAACGACCCTGTGGGTTTGCGGGTAGCGCCATCTGGCCCTACCCGTTTTTTTTAGATGACCTTGCCCGGGTTCAGCAGGGCATGTGGGTCGAGCGCGTCTTTGAGGCGGCGCATCAGGGCGAGCTCCGTATCACTGCGCGAAATGCCGAGGTAGGGTCGCTTTTCGACCCCGATACCGTGCTCGGCCGAGATCGACCCTCCGTAGGGCTGCAGTTCGTCATAGACGATGCGCATCGCGGCCGACTGCCGCTCGTGGTCGGTTGTCCCGATTGTCAGCATGAAATGAATATTACTGTCGCCGAGATGACCAAAGGTCGTGCCGCGGTATGCCACCCCGAATTCATGGGCCAGTCGCTCGTGCACTCGCTTCGTGTATCGGTCGGCATCGGCGATCGGCAGGCTCACATCGAACGCCATCGCCGGCGACAGGTCCTCGACGAGGTTGTCGATATCGTCACGGATGGCCCACAGCGCGTCACGCTGTGTCGAGCCTTGCGCGATCGCCGCATCAGCAATCAGGTCGGCTTCCAGGCTGTCGCCTAACAGGCGTTCGAAGCGTGCCTCGTCGCTGGCCTGGTCGCTGCCGCGCGCCTCGACGAGCACGTAGTACGGATGCACACCGTCCAGCGGTGACGTGTGTCGGTCGGTCGCGGTCACGACCGTGTCGAAAAAGTCCTGCCACAGCACCTCGAAGGCACTCAGGGTCCCGCCAAGACCCGCGTCCAGCTTACGCAGTACGCGCGGTATCTGCTCGAAATCATCAACAGCCAGCAGCGCCGTGTTGCGGCTCGACATATCGGCGCGCAGGCGCAGCACCGCCCGGGTCACGATGCCGAGCGTGCCCTCGGTACCAATGAACAGCTGCTTCAGGTCGTAGCCGGCGTTGTTTTTCAGCATGCGATTCATCGACGACACCACGGTGCCGTTCGCCAGTACGGCCTCGAGGCCCAGCACCTGCTCGCGCATCATGCCGTAGCGAATCACCGCGTTGCCGCCGGCGTTAGTCGAAATCGTGCCGCCGACCGTGGCGCTGCCGCGCGCGCCCAGATCCAATGGAAATGCGAGCCCGGCATCGATCGCCGCATCCTGCACACGCTGCAGCGGTACACCGGACTCCACGGTCATCGTGCCGCCGGCGACGTCGACAGACTCGATCCGATTCATCCGCTCAAGCGACAACAACACGTCGTCCGGCCCGGCAAGCGTACCTTCGACCAGACCCGTGTTGCCGCCCATCGGGATCAGTGCACAGCGTTGTTCAGCGCACAAACGCACAACTTGTGACACGTCGTCCGTCGATGCGGGTCGCAGAATTGCGCGAGCACCACAGGGCTCATCTTTCAGCCAGGACGCTTTGCGCGCGCGAACATCCTCACCGATCAGGACGCCGGCCGAACCCAGTACGGTTTCGATGGACTGCAAGAAGGCGTTGGAATCACGCATAGCGTCGAGTGTATCGAATCACGGTGCGGCAACGAAAAAAGGAGGCGTCGCACAGGCGGCGCCTCCCGGATTACCCCGCGACAGTCGGTTGGCGTTGCGGCCCGGCGACGTGATGTGGTGGCGGACGAAGGATCGTCTACCGGTGCGGTGACAGGCGTAGTATGAGACTCAGTCAGGGCTTGGGTAATGCGTAATTTCCACAGGCCGGACGTACTCGTCAGGCAACGCTGCGCACGGCGATCGATTTGACCTGCGCATGCACGGCCTGGCCCACCTGCAGTCCCAGCTCATTGGCCGATCGCAGCGTGATGCGCGCCAGCAGGTCTTGTCCGATGCAGTCCAGCCGGAGTAACACACTCGACGGCGAGTCCTGCGCAATCTCCCGGACGATACACGGCAGGATATTCAGGATGCTGCTGCGTGCCGGGCGTTCGAACGCGATACTGACATCGTCGGCACGGATGCGCAGTCGATGCGGACCGACGTCCAGCCGTCCGGCGACGACCAGCTCGATGTCGCCGGCGCGCAGCACACTCGCGTGGCTGTGAGCATCGAAGTGCTCAAACTCCGCCAACAGCACACTGCCCGCCTCGCGGCCACCGATCACCGGCAGATCGGCGCGCGACAGCACGGTCTGCAGCGGGCCGGACGCGTGCACGACCCCGTGGTCGAGCACGACGATCTCATCCGCGAGCAGGCAGAGTTCGTCAATGTCGTGACTGACGTAAAGCACCGGAATCGACAGCTCCCGGCGCAGGCGCCGCAAGTAGCGGAGCAGCTCGCGGGCAACGGCTTCATCGAGTGAGGCCGTCGGTTCGTCCATCAGCAGCCAGTCCGGGCTGCTCAGCAGGGCTCTTGCGATCGCAACTCGTTTCGCCTCGCCACCGGACAGACTGCCCGGCTGCCGATCCAGCAGGGCGCCGATCGACAGCAACGTCACCACGTCGTCGAACGCCACGCGCGAAGGTCCCTTGCGGCGCTCGCCGTATTCGAGGTTTCGCCGCACGCTCAGGTGAGGAAACAGGCGTGGCTCCTGGAAAACAACACCGACCGGGCGTTCGTGTACGGCTAATGCGATTGCCTCGTCTTGCCAGACAGTGCCGTTGACAACGATCTTCGCCGTTGTCGGTGCCTCGAGACCCGCGATGCAGCGGATCAACGTCGATTTACCCGCGCCGGACGGACCGAACACTCCGGTGATCTGCTCCGCAGCCAGCGTCAGGTCCAGCTGCAGGCGAAACGCCTCGCGATGGTGTTCAAGCTTGATGCGAATCGTATCGCTCATGCCGCCCTCCGGCGATTGACGACAAACAACGCAAGCAATAGCAGGAACGCACCCACCAGCAGGATCGCCGACAGTCGATGCGCCGTCGCGTAATCCAGCGATTCGACGGCGTCGTAAATAGCGATCGAGATGACCCGCGTCTCGCCGGGGATGTTGCCGCCAACCATCAGCACCACGCCGAACTCGCCTACGGTGTGCGCGAACGACAGCACGGCTGCATTCAGGAACCCGGCGCGGCTCATTGGCACTACGACTGAGAAAAACGCATCGAGGCGGCCGGCTCCCAGCGTCCGGGCCGCTTCGATCTCGTGATTGCCGAGCGGCTCAAAAGCGGTCTGCAGCGGCTGCACGGCAAACGGCAGACTGTAGAAACACGAGGCGATGACCAGCCCGGCGAATGAAAAGGTCAGCGTGCCTCCCGACAGATCGAGCCACCAGCCGCCGATGCCCGATGCCGGGCCCAGCAACACCAGCAGGTAAAACCCCATGACCGTCGGCGGCAACACGATCGGCAGCGCAACGAGCGCCTGCACCGGCGGGCGCAGCCACGACCGGCTGCGCGATAGCCACCACGCCAGCGGTGTTGCAACCAGCAGCAGGATGACCGTCGTGATCGCCGCGAGTTGCAGCGACAACCCTAACGCCGTCAGGCCATCAGTCATCGTCGAACTCGTAGCCCGCAGCGGCGATGCGATCGCGTGCCTGCGAGGTCAGGTAGGCGAGAAACGCGGCCGCGTGCGGATGGTTCGCCGCGCGACTCAGCAACACGGCCTGCTGGCGAATCGGTGCGTGCTGGTGCGCGGGCACGTCGTAGCGACAGCCCTGCGTTGGCAAGACCTCGGCTTGCACACGCGCCAGCAGTCCGAATTGCGCACCACCGCGCACGGCGAATTGCAGCGTCTGCGAAATGTTCTCGCCGGTAACCCGGCGATCGGACACATCGATATTGACGGCGTTGAGAAACTGCATCGCGGCACGACCGTAGGGTGCCGTGTCCGGATTCGCTACCGCAACACGGCCCCGCTGCTGACGCAGCGCAGAAAGGCAGTCCGAACCCTGAAGCTGCGAGTCTCCTGACCACAGCACGAGGCGACCAACGGCATAGGTCAATCGACTGTTGGCGATCGCGAGTTCGCGCTCGACAAGCTCGCGCGGTCGCGCCTCGTCGGCGGACAGGAAAACGTGAAACGGCGCGCCGTTTACAATCTGTGCGTACAGCTTGCCGCTGGAGGCCGGACTCAGGCGCACAGCGACACCCGTCGAGGCCTCAAAGTCCTCGGCCAGCGTTTTCGCCACCGGCAGGAAATTGCTGGCCACAGCAACGAGAAGATCGTCATCGGCCGAGGCGATGCCGCAGCCGGACAGCAGCCATGCAATAATCAACGACGCCCTGACAGTCATGTCGCCACCATAGCGGACAGCATGGACCAGCAGCAATCGAACGAATGGAAGTTGGGTAGCGACGGATTCTTTATTCGTGGCGCCGAGATGACGCGACTGGAAACCTTTGTCGACGCGGCGTTTGCATTCACGGTAACGCTGCTCGTGGTCGGCGGCGGTGACTCCACGCCGAATTCGCTCGAAGAACTGGTTACCGCACTGAAAGGTGTCCCCGCGTTTCTCGCCTGTTTCGTTAACCTGATGTTCTTCTGGTACGCACACTATCGCTGGAGCCGTCGCTACGGCCTCGAGGATCTGCCTTCGACGTTGCTGTCCGTCGGCCTGGTGTTCGTTGTCCTCATTTACGTTTACCCGCTGAAGGCGATGTATTCGAGCGCACTGAATTTCTTCAGCGGTGACTACCTGCCCACGGATGTGCCCATCGACTCGCCTGGCGACCTGCGATTCCTGTTTGTCCTGTTCGGCGCCGGGTTCGCCTCGATGTCGGTGGTCATCGCCCTCCTCGACCTCTACGCGTACCGCATCGCCGATTCGCTGAAACTGACCGCGCGCGAACGCTTCGATACGTTTACGGCCGTCCTTGCCTGGCTGATTTGCGTGCTGTTCGCGTTGGTATCTATCGGCATCGCGCGGTTCGCGCCAAACGCGGCCCTAGTGGTGGCCGGCTTTGTCTACGCAGGCTTCGGCATCGTGATGCCGGCCCTGTCGGTCACGCGTGAGCGGCGCTGGAAAAAGCTCGCCGCAGCTGCTTGAAAAAAGACATCCGTCTAAATATTATATTTTTCTAATATAAAGCGGGGATAAGCCGGCATGGTGAATCCGATTGTCACGCCCTTTTTCGACGAGCCGACGTTCACCGTCAGCTACGTCGTCGCGGATCCGGTGACGCAGCAGGCCGTCGTCATCGACCCGGTGCTGGACTTCGACCTCGCATCCGGCCGCACGAGTTCGCACAGCGCGGACTCAATAGCAGACTTTTGCCGTGAACTCGACGTCCGCTGGGTGCTCGAAACCCACGTGCACACCGACCATCTGTCAGCCGGCCACTATCTTGCGAACCGGCTAGGGGCGAAAACCGCCATCGGTGACCGCGTGGCTGACGTGCAGCCGGTGTTTGCCGAGCTCTTCAACCTCGACGACATCTCCGGTGACGGCAGCGAATTCGATGCGCTTTTATCGGACGGTGCCGATGTGTCCATCGGCGACGTCGACGGTCGCGCCGTGTTGAGCGCCGGCCACACGCCGGCCTGTATGACCTACGTGTTCGGCGATGCCGCGTTTGTTGGTGACACACTGTTTATGCCGGACTTCGGCACGGCCCGCACCGACTTCCCGGGAGGTGACGCTGGCACCCTGTTCGACTCCATTCGACGCACGCTGTCGCTGCCGGCAGAAACTCGCCTCTTTATGTGTCATGACTACAAGGCGCCGGGCCGTGAACACTTCGCCTGGGAATCCACAGTGGCCCGGCAGCGGAGCGACAACATTCACATTCACGATGGTGTGGATCGCGATGCTTTCGTGGCGATGCGCGACGGCCGCGACGCGGAGCTCGATGTGCCGAAACTGCTGTTACCGGCCGTGCAATTCAATCTGCGCGCCGGACGCCTGCCGCCGGCAGAGGATAACGGCGTCCGCTATCTGAAGATTCCACTCGATTCGCTCTGAACGACAAGCACGCGACATGCCTGCCGTGGCGGTCTCTGGCACACTGTGCCCCCCGACAAAAGCGGAGTCAGCATGGATCTCGGAATCACGGATCGCGTCAAACCCATTCACGAAGGTGTCAGGCGGTTTATCGAGGAGCGGGTGCAGCCGGTGGACGAGGAATTCCTCGCCGAGGTCGCTGTTGGCGATCGCTGGACACTGACCGACCGGCAGAACGAGATTCTCGACAGCCTTAAATCCGCAGCCCGCGAACAGGAACTGTGGAATTTCTGGCTGACCGACAGTGAGCGTGGTTACGGACTGACCACGGTCGAGTATGCCTACCTCGCTGAGCAGATGGGTCGCTCGCACCTGGCCGCCGAGGTGTTTAACTGCAGCGCACCGGACACCGGCAACATGGAGGTGATCGAGCGCTTCGGCACGGACGAGCAAAAGGCGACGTGGCTGGAACCGCTGTTGAACGGTGAAATTCGCTCGGCGTACGCCATGACCGAGCCGGGGGTGGCCTCGTCGGACGCGACCAATATCGCCACCTCCGCCGTACTCGACAGCGGCGAATGGGTCATCAACGGCGAGAAAACCTACATCTCCGGCGCCGGCGACCCACGCTGCAAAATCCTGATCTGCATGGTCAAGACCAACCCGGAAAACAACCGGCACACGCAGCATTCACAGATCCTCATCCCGATGGACACGCCGGGCGTTGAGATCGTGCGACCGATGCAGGTATTCGGCGCCGACGACGCACCGCACGGTCACATGCACCTGCGCTTCACCGACGTGCGTGTGCCGGAGGATCACATTATTCTCGGCGCCGGGCGCGGCTTCGAGATCGCGCAGGGGCGGCTTGGCCCTGGCCGCGTGCACCACTGCATGCGTGCCATCGGCATGGCAGAACGCGCCCTGGATCTGATGTGCCGGCGTGCCGTTACGCGCACAGCGTTTGGCAAACCGCTGGCCAAGCTCGGCGGCAACGTGGATACCATCGCGCATGCGCGAATGAACATCGACATGGCGCGTCTGCTGACGCTGCGCACCGCGCACGCCATCGACACGCAGGGTGTGCCGGAGGCGCAGCTGTGGATTTCCAAGATCAAGGCGGTGGTTCCCAGCGTCGCCATCGACATCATCGACGACGCCATCCAGATGCACGGCGGTGCCGGGGTGTCGCAGGACTTTCCGCTGGCGAGCATGTACACCGGCGCGCGCACGCTGCGTCTGGCGGACGGTCCGGACGAAGTACATCGCATGGTCGTAGCAAGGCGCGAACTGAAACCCTACCTGGCTGACGCGAATGCCTGAATTTGTCCCGGTGGCGGAGCTGCCCGGCTACGTGGGCCGCGAACTGCCGCCCTCGGACTGGCTGAAAATCACGCAGGACCGCGTCAACCAGTTTGCTGACGCGACCAACGATCACCAGTTCATTCACGTCAATCGCCTGAAGGCAAAGTTCACCCCGTTCGGCGGCACGATCGCGCACGGCTTTTTGTCCATGTCGCTGCTGTCGCACCTGAACGAGCAGCATATCGTGGTGCCCAAGGGCACGGTTATGAGCGTCAATTACGGGTCAAACCGGATGCGCTTTCTGAAACCGGTGCGCGTTGGTAAACGTATTCGCTCGCATCAGAAAGTGGTCGACATCACTGAGAAAAAACCAAAGCAGTGGTTGCTGACCGTTGAGGTCAGCGTCGAAATCGAGGGTGAGGATACGCCGGCGATGATTGCCGAGCTGCTCGCTCTGTTCATCGTCAAATAGGGAGAAGCATGGGACACGAGTTAACAGATCGCGTCGCGATCGTGACCGGCGCCGGCCGCGGGCTGGGTCGCGCGCACGCACTGGCCCTCGCCGCGCGCGGCGCGAAGGTCGTCGTCAATGATCTGGCGGATACCGATGGCAATACGGCAAATGCTGACGCCGTGGTCGCCGAGATCGAGGCGGCAGGCGGCACGGCGAAGGCCAACGGCGCGAATGTCGCTGACTACAACGCGGTATCGGCGTTGGTCGAGGCGACGATGTCAGCCTGGGGACGCGTCGACATACTCGTCAACAACGCCGGCATCCTGCGCGACAAGACCTTCGCGAAGATGAGCCTCGACGACTTCCGCCTGGTTATGGATGTGCACCTGATGGGCTCGGTGCACTGCACCAAGGCGGCCTGG
Source organism: Pseudomonadota bacterium (assembly GCA_039025835.1). GTDB lineage: Bacteria > Pseudomonadota > Gammaproteobacteria > Steroidobacterales > Woeseiaceae > UBA1847. Next base: position 21,909 of record JBCCNM010000014.1, read on the forward strand.
GAGATCATGCGCGAGCAAAAGCACGGCCGGGTCGTGTTCACCACGTCAAGCTCCGGGCTGTACGGCAACTTCGGCCAGTCGAACTACAGCGCCGCGAAAATGGCAATGGTCGGCTTGATGAACACGCTGCACCTCGAAGGCGCGAAATACGGCATCCGGGTTAACTGCCTGGCACCGGCAGCCGGCACCGCAATGATGGAGGGCCTGATCCCGGACGTGGTGCACGACATGCTGACCCCGGAGCGGGTCGCCCAGGGAGTGGTCTTCCTGTGCGGCGATGAGGCGCCGAGCCGCACGATCCTCGCGGCGGGTGGCGGAAACTTCGCCGTTTACCGGGCCTTCGAAACCCGCGGCGTGTGCCTGCTGCCGGAGCGTGTCGATGCCGACGCACTCGCCAACGCCTGGCAGCAGGTCGCGGCGACCGACGGCATGCAGGAACTGAAAGCCGGATTCGAGCAAACCCAGAAATTCGCGGTAATGAGCGCCGACGCGCTTGGTATCGACCTCAACATGAACAACGGAGGGTATGACCGTGCGTGAAGCTGTCATCGTCTCAACGGCCCGAACGCCGATCGGCAAGGCCTACCGGGGCGTATTCAATAACACCGATGCACCGTCGCTCGGCGGACACGCCGTAAAGCAGGCGGTCAGCCGTGCCGGTGTTGACCCGGCCGAGGTCGACGACGTGATCATGGGCTGTGCGCTGACGCAAGGCTCCCAGGGCGCCAACACCGCGCGGCACATCGCACTGGCCGCCGGCCTGCCGGTGACCGCCGGCGGCATGACCGTTGATCGGCAGTGCAGCTCCGGCATGATGGCAATTGCGCTGGCCGCAAAAACCGTCGTCTGCGACAACGTCGACATCATGGTGGGCGGCGGGCTCGACTCGATCAGTCTCGTGCAAAACGAGCACATGAACCTGCATCGACTCGGTGACCCGAAGCTGCTCGAAAAACACCCGGCCATCCTGATGCCGATGATCGATACAGCGGAAGTTGTGGCAACGCGCTACGGCATCTCGCGTGAGGCACAGGACGCATACGCCCTGCAGAGTCAGCAGCGCACCGCGGCCGCGCAGGAGGCCGGTCGATTCGATGCCGAGATTGTGCCCATGCCCTCCAGCATGGGCGTCCTGGACAAGGACAGCGGACATATCTCGTTCGTTGACGTCGAGCTCGACAAGGACGAAGGCAACCGCCCGTCCACCACGCTCGACGGACTGGCCGGGCTGAAAACCGTCCGCGACAACGGCTTCATAACCGCGGGCAACGCCAGTCAGCTCTCCGACGGGGCATCCGCCGCAGTGATTATGGAAGCGAGTGTCGCCGAGAAACGCGGCCTGGCACCACTCGGCATCTACCGCGGCACCGCCGTCGCCGGCTGCGAACCCGATGAAATGGGTATCGGTCCGGTATTCGCCGTGCCGAAGCTGCTGCAGCGCAACGGCCTGTCGATGGACGACATCGACCTGTGGGAGCTGAATGAAGCTTTCGCTGTGCAGGTGTTGTACTGCCGGGAAACACTCGGCATTCCGAACGACACGCTGAACGTGGACGGCGGCGCAATCTCGATCGGCCACCCGTACGGCATGTCCGGCGCGCGCATGGTTGGCCACGCGCTGATCGAGGGCAAGCGGCGCGGCGCGAAATACGTTGTCTGCACGATGTGTATCGGCGGCGGCCAGGGCGCTGCGTCCCTGTTTGAGGTGGCCTGATGCGCGGGCTCGTGTGCAAGGCGTACGGACCGCCCGACAGTCTCGTCATCGAGGAACTCGACAGTCCGCAGCCCGGCGAGGGTGAAATCCGCGTGGATGTGCACGCCGCCGGCGTGAACTTCCCCGACATTCTGATGATCGCCGGACAGTACCAGGACAAAACACCTCCACCGTTTGTGCCCGGCAACGAAGCCGCCGGCATTGTCTCTGCCGTCGGTCCCGGCGTTACACGCTTTGCCGAGGGCGACCGCGTCATCGTCATGCCGCGTGGCGGCGCCTTTGCGACTCAGTGTCTTGCTGGTGAGGCGTTGAGCATGCCGCTGCCGGACGGCATGAGTTTCGAACACGGAGCCGGCTTTAGCGTGACCTACGGCACCAGCTACCACGCGCTCAAGCAAAGCGCGGAGCTGCAGCCTGGTGAGACCGTTCTCGTGCTCGGCGCCGCCGGCGGTGTCGGCATCACCGCTGTAGAAATCGCCAAGGCGATGGGCGCCACCGTGATCGCCGCGGCCAGCACCGACGAAAAACTCGACTTCGCCCGGCAGGCCGGTGCGGATCACCTGGTGAATTACAGCAGCCAGCCACTGAAGAACACCGTGAAGGGACTGACCGGGGGCAAGGGCGTGGATGTGGTCTATGACCCGGTGGGCGGCGAACTGGCCGAGCAGGCCTATCGCTCACTGGCCTGGCACGGGCGCTACCTCGTTATCGGCTTTGCGGCCGGCGACATCCCGACATTTCCGATCAACATCGCGCTGTTGAAGGAAGCCAGCATCGTCGGCGTCTGGTGGGGAACGTGGGCGGCGAAAAACCCGTCACTGCAGGTGCAGAATGTGCTGGAGATGGCGGCAATGATGCAGGCCGGCAAACTCAAGCCGCGCATCACCGAGGTCTATCGGATGGAGGATTTCACCAAGGCATTTGCCGCCATCGTCGAGCGCCGCGCGCTGGGCAAGGTGGTACTGACCATGCGCGACTGAATCAGCGGTGTTGATCGACGAGGATCGGATTTCCGTCCGGATCCTCGATCAGGAAACTGCCCGGACCCTCGGTGGCCTCATCCGCCTCCTGGATGAATGACACGCCGGATGCCTTGAGTTGCTGTTGCAGCTCACGCACATCGGTGAAGGCCTCGAGATTCTGCGCGTCCTGATTCCAGCCGGGATTGAAGGTCAGCATGTTCTTGTCAAACATGCCCTGGAACAGACCGATGAGATGGTCGCCATTTTTCAAAATGGCCCAGTTCTCATCCGGCACACCGCCCATGGTTGAAAATCCGAGCTTCTCGTAAAAGGCGATGGATGCCTTGATGTCTTTGACCGCGAGGCTGATTGAAAACGCACCAAGCTGCATGACTAGATCACCGCCCGCAGAAAGTGCAGGCCCTCATCGTTGTTGTCGGAGTACTGGCGATCTGACGGGATTGGAAATTGACGGTGCACGGTGTGTCTCCTGATTTACAAGCTACCCCCGGTATAGTGCCTCAGACAAGCATCGCTGTTGGATAAAATCCGGCCGCGCCGTTGTCGCGAATACCCTCTGCCCGCTTACATCAGCATCGCACCACCGTCCATGACCAGGGTCGTCCCGGTGGTGTACGCCGCTTCGTCGGACACGAGATACAGTACACCGGCAACCATATCCACCGGCTGGCCGGCGCGCTTGGCGGGAATGCGGCCCATCCACTTCTGCACCGACGGATCCTCGGTCAGCGCCTCGGCAAACTTTGTCTCCACGACACCCGGCAATATGGCGTTAACGCGGATGCCGGCCTGCCCGTATTCCTTGGCGTACGCCTTTGTCAGGCTGATCAGGCCGGCCTTGGTCATCGAGTACACCGCCTGGCCCGGCAGCGCAACAAGGCCCGCAATCGACGCCACATTGACGACAGCACCGCTGCCGTTTTTCAGCATCAGCGGCACGGCACCCCCCATCATGTAGTACGGCCCTTTCAGGTTGACGTCGACCGTCTTGTCGAAGGCCTCGGGCGGCAGCGTTGCAGCAGGACCGGAATGCGGATTGGTAGCTGCGTTGTTGATCAGGATATCCAGGCGACCGAATTCGGCGCCAATCGCGGACATCAAGGCCTCGATGTCGTCGAGCTTGCCCGCGTGACAGACCTTGGCGATCGCCGTTCCGCCCTTCGCCGTGATGTCGTCGGCGACTTTCTGCACACCTTCGAGACTGCGGCTGCTCAGGATGACCGTGGCACCACAGTCGGCCAGGCCGTGGGCGATCGCTTCACCAATACCGCGTGAGCCGCCGTTGACCAATGCAACTTTGCCATTGAGGTCCGTTTTCATGCTTTTTTCTCCAGGAGTTTTTGTCGGAATCGGCGCATGCCGTCGATCCAGCGATTGTGGTCCGCCGCCTTGCGCTCAACGTAGGTCCTGACCTGCTCGTGCGGCAGGATCAGAAAAGTCTTGTTCTTAAGTCCGTCGACGATGCAGTCCGCCACGACCTCCGGACGCAGGATGCCGTCGACGTCGTTACCGAAAAAGCCGCCGTCGAGCGACTCGGCATCGTCTTCGATGCCGATCATGCGAGTGGCAACCGCCTGCGGGCAAACCACCGAGACATGGATATTGTCATCGCCGTGCGTGATCGCCAGCGACTCCGCAAAGCCCACAGCCGCGTGTTTGGTCGTCGAGTACGCGGCATCGCCGATCTGGCTCAGCAGTCCGGCCGCTGACGCAATGTTCACCAGATAGCCACCACCGCGCTGTGCCATACGCGGCACCAGGACTCTTGCCGCGAAGACATGCGCCATGACATTGACGTCCCAGCAGGCCTGCCACCGATCCGGGTGCGCGATGAAACCGCCTTCGGCCGACGCAGCGCCGGCCTCGCCATCGCCATGTCCACCGCCGGCGTTGGACACAAACAGGTCAACGGGACCGATATCCGTTTCCACAGCATCGACCAGCTCGTTGATCGCCGCTTCCGAGGCCACATCGACACCGAATGCGGTGCCGTCGATCGACACCGCGACACGTTCGGCGGCGGCCGGATCGATGTCGGCCACGACGACGTTGATACCTTCAGCGGCCAGCCGTTTGCAGATCGCTCGTCCAATTCCGTGCCCGCCGCCGGTCACCACCGCCGTATTAATGCCGTCAATCGCCATCAGCTGCTGCCATCAGTTCTTCCTCAAAGCCAAATTTTGTCCGGTCCTCGATCCGGTCGGGATACAGGATACCGTCGAGGTGATCGTGTTCGTGCTGGAACACGATGGCATGGAATCCGTCTGCCTGCCGTTCGATGCGATCGCCGTGCTGGTCGAAACCGGCATAGCGTACGGCCCGGTGGCGCGGCACATAACCGCGCATGCCGGGCACTGACAGGCAGCCTTCCCAACCACTCACCGTGTCCTCATCGACCACCGACCACTCTGGATTGATCAGCACGGTTGTCGGTACAGGCTCAGCGTCGGGGTATCGCGGATTGGCCTCCACACCGAAGATCATAACGCGCAGCGGTACACCGATCTGCGGCGCCGCGAGGCCGGCGCCGTTGGCATCGTGCATGGTGTCGAACATGTCGTCGATCAGCGTATGCAGCTCCGACGTGTCGAACGCGTCGACCGGATCGGATACGACGCGCAGTCTCGGATCGCCGATACGAAGAATCTGACGGATGGCCATGGCGGTACTGTAACCGGCGGGCGAGCACACGCAAGCCTTGCCAGCGAACGTCGCGCACAGCGAACCGTTACACTGTCGGTTTTCCGGTCTCGACGCATGCCCAAGACTCCCACCCTGGATGACGTCGCCAAACGCTACCAGGTGTCGATGACACCGCTGGTCCGTTCACTGGCAAAGTCCTCCCCGGCCGTTGCGCGCCAGTTTGTTCCCGATACTCGCGAAATGATCGACGACGATGACGACGCTCTCGACCCGATCGGTGATCGCGCGCATTCGCCGGTGCCGGGTATCGTTCATCGCTATCCCGACCGCGCACTGCTGATGCCGCTGAGCATCTGCCCGGTGTATTGCCGTTTTTGTTTCCGGCGCGAAACGGTTGGCCAGCAGGATGCCGGCTTGCTAAGCGAGGACGAACTCGATGCCGCGTTCGACTACCTCACAAACACGCCGTCGATCTGGGAAGTCATCCTGTCCGGCGGGGACCCGCTGGCCCTGTCGCCACGTCGACTGCAGTCGCTGCTGCAACGATTGCGGCGCATCCCGCACATCCGGGTTCTGCGCATTCATACGCGCGTGCCGTTGCTCGCACCCGAGCGCATCAACGAAAAACTGACGACGGCGCTGCACGATGCCAAGCCGGTGTTCGTCGTCCTGCACACCAATCACGCGGATGAATTTACCGACGCCGGTCGCGCTGCCTGCGCGAGGCTTGTGGATACCGGCACGCCGCTGCTTAGCCAGTCGGTGCTGTTAAAGGGGGTCAACGACGCCGTCGAACACCTTGAAGCGCTAATGCGCGTCTGCGTTGAAAACCGCATCAAGCCGTATTACCTGCACCATTCGGACAAGGCGCCGGGCACATCGCACCTGCGCACGACGCTGCAAGATGGCCGCGAACTGGTGGAAGCGCTGCGCGGTCCGGTGTCCGGGCTTTGCCAGCCACACTACGTGCTTGATATCCCGGGTGGGCACGGCAAGGTGCCGATGAACCCTGACCATGCCGAGCTCCTGGACGGTGACCACTGGTGGGTCAGGGACACCCACGGCCACCGGCACCGCTACCGCGGCTAGTCCGTTGCGCGCCGGGCCGGGTGTGGGTGGATGACGATCTCGACCTCGTCATTGAGGTGCGCGTCACCGGCAACATCGACGATCCCGAGCAGACCGCGACGGTGCTTCGCGGCTTTCGAAAACGCTGTGGGTCCCAACTCGGAGCCATCCGCCTGTCGGTAGCGTGCCGCGAGCTCCGCGCCTTTCGACAGGCACGGTGCACAGTATTCCTCGACGATCAGTTCGAGCCCGGAGGGAAAGCGGAGCAGCGACCCGCGCGGCAGTTGCGACAGTGATGCGAAGCCGTCGAACACGATGTTGATCGTGATATCGGCTGCCGTCAGCGCCTTAGCAAGGCGCATGTCGTCCGCAATATGTCGAAGTTCATCTGTGGAAATCGCCGACCACATGCGCTCATTGCGCCGCATCGTGCCCCGCGGCTGCTTGTCGCGCCGACCATTCGGGCGGAGGTGACCGCGATGACGATCGCCGACAATACCGTCGACCTCAAAGCGCAACGACTCACTGGCCGGGCGATCGGGCTGCATGCGGCTGAACGCATGCAGGGCAACAACGCGGGCGACCGGCATGTTGCGGTCAGTACGGCAGTGGCGGCGTCACGCGACGACGCTCCGGGTTCCAGAACGGGCCGCGTGTCACCGTGGCGCGAGCCATCTTCTTTTGCCAGTGCATCTCGCGCTGGTAGTAGATTTCAACCCAGAGCTCGCTGCCGACCCGGCCGTGCGGTGCCTTGACCGTTGCCAGCGCGATGTTCTGTTTGCACACCGGCGACCACGCCGCCGAGGTCACAAAGCCGATGTTGTCTCTGCCCGGCTTCGCGTACACGTACGCATCCGGCGCCGGCTTGTTGCCCTCTATGTCGAGTCGCACCAGCTGCCAGGTAGAACCTTCGCGACGCTCCCTGGCCAGCGCCTGACGACCGTTAAACACCGGCTTGCCGAAATCGACCAGCCAGTCGAGGCCCAATTCGAAGGGCGAACGACTCCGACCTTGCCGAACCGTCTCGTCCGCGTGCAGGAAATCGACCCCCGGCTCGAGGAAGGTCGCTTCGATGCGCGACAGCGCGAGCGCTTCGGTGCCGATGGCGCGAATACCGGTGAGCTCACCAGCGCGGAACAGGGCATCCCAGATCGACTCAGCCTGCGACGGCTCCAGCCACAGTTCGTAGCCAAGGTCGCCGGTAAACCCGGTTCGAGACACCAGCAACTCGCGACCGCCGAAGGCAAACTCGCGGTGAGCAAACGGCTTCAGCGAGGCCAGGCCGTCAAGTCCCATGCGCTCAAGTACGCTGAACGAGGTCGGGCCCTGCACGGCCAGCGCCGCGATATCCGCTGTCTCCTCGACAATGTCGACATCGAAGCCGCGCGCCGAGTCCGCAAACCAGGCCGCGTGTCGCCCGGCACAGCACAGCCGGAAATCCTCGTCAGCGAGCCGGAACACGGTGCCGTCGTCGATAACCTGACCGGCGCCATCGCACCACACCGCGTAGGCCACACGTCCGACGGCGAGCGACGACAGATCGCGCGTCAGCAGCCGATCCAGAAACGCATAGGCATCCGGGCCGGTAATCCGGTACTTGTTCATCGGCGACAGATCGAACACGGCGGTAGCATTGCGAATTGCGAAATACTCGTGATCGGCGCAGTACAGTGCATCGGGTACCGTGTAGCCATTCCAGTTGTGCCACTGGTTGAGGCCGTCGAGCGCTTTCTGGCGCGCGTAAAACGGCGTTTGCAAACGACCCTGATGCACTTCGATCATCGTCGCTGCTCCAGCTCGAGGATGGCCTCTGCCGCGTTGTAGCCCGGTGCCCCGCTGACGCCACCGCCCGGGTGTGTGCCGGCGCCGCACAGCCAGAGCCCGTCGAGAGGCTGGCGATATTGCGAGGCGCCGACCACCGGCCGCGTGAACATGAATTGATCAAGGCCGATCTCGCCGTGGTGCCAGTGTCCGCCATAGACGCCGAAGCGATGTTCGATGTCGACCGGCGTCATCAGTTCGAGCGCCACAACGCGACGCGAGATGTCGGGGAAGTAGCGCGACAGCGTCTGCAGGCAGAGGTCCGTGAAGCGATCACGGGCATCGTCGGTCCAGCCACCGGCAAGCCGGTACGGTGCGTACTGCACGATGGCCGACAACACGTGCTGCCCCTCGGGTGCACAGCGATCGTCGGCAGCGCTTGGCAGGCTGATCTCCATCACTGGATCTGCCGAGAACTCGCCGTATTTGGCCGGATTGAACGCCGCCTCGATGGCGTCTTCACCCGGCGCAATCAGCAGACGCGATTGGAAATCTGTGTCGTCGAGACCGGCGGCTTCGGGCAGTCCGTCAAGAGCCAGATGCAGCTTGGCCACGTTGCCGTCCGAGCGGTAGTGGTGGATGCGTTTCAGGTACGATGTTTCGAAATGGCGCTCACCGACCAGCCGCTGCACCGTGGTCTTCGGGTCGGCGTTCGAGATGACGGTCCAGCTTTCAAAGCGTTCGCCGCCGGACTCCACGCCGGCGACGCGGCCGTTGTCGACGACGATGCGATCGACCGGCTGCCCGGTGCGCAGTTCCACGCCCAGTTTCACCGCGCGGGCTGCCAGCGCTTCGCTGACGGCGCCCACCCCACCGGCCGGCTGTGAGACCGCACCGTCCTGACCCGCCAGGCGATGCAGCCAGGTAACAACCGAGCCGGGCGAGCGCGGACCGGTGTGTGTGCCGGTCACCGCATCGAGGCAAACAGCGGCTTTCAGCAGCGGATGCGAGAAACGCGCGTTCACCTCATCGTGCATGTTCTGGCCAACCAGCCGCAGCAGTTCACGCATGTCCGCCTTGCCAAGCAGGCGAAGGCCGAGACCTAGCCGGGCCAGGCGGCGCGTATCGCCGTCGAATCGCGGCGGACGGCGCAAAAACTGCTGATTCAGAAAACGCGCCAGACGCAGACCGAGCTGGCGGAACTCCGCGAAAGCCGCAGCCTCCCCGCTCGCCGGTCCACTGACGTCGTTGTCGAGCAGGCGGACATGATCCCCGTCTTCAGCGAGCACGACCGTGGCCATGCGCTCCACGACCGACGGCACGCGCACGCCGATCGCTTTCATCACAGCCGGCTGCAACTGGTGCAGCAACTGCGCCCCGGTAGACACCCAGAATCCGTCGTGAAACTCTTCGGTCACCGCAAGACCGCCGACGCGGTTCGCGGCCTCCAGCAACAGCACGCGCTTGCCGGACTGCGCCAGCCGGATTGCACACACCAGGCCGTTGTGGCCGGCACCGATGACAATGGCGTCGTAGCGCTCAGTCATCGCCGAAGCTCTCCGGCGTCACGTCCTTGTGCTTCAGGTCACGAAGAATCTCGCGCGCCGCATTGGCCCCGGGTGCGGCCATGACGCCGCCGCCCGGGTGCGTGCTGGAGCCGCACAGATACAGTCCCTTCAGCGGTGTACGGTATTGCGCATAGCCCGGCACCGGACGATTGAACAACAGCTGGTCCATCGTCAGCTCGCCGTGGAAGATGTTGCCCTCGGTGATGCCGATCTCGCGTTCGATGTCGGCCGGCGTGCGGATTTCGACATGCAGGATCAGCTCGCGAAAATCCGGGCTGTGGTTGGCGATCTGGTCGATGACGGTGCTGGCAAACTGCTGTCGCTCATCCTCGGTCCACGCCCTGCCTTCGATCTCGTACGGGCAGTACTGCACGAAGCAGCTCATGAAATGCTTGCCGGGCGGTGCCATCGTCGGGTCGCAGGTGGTCGGTATCAGCATGTCGATGTACGGGTCTTTCGACCACGTGCCGGCCTTCCAGTCGTCGTAAGCGCGCTCCATGCGCGTCATCGAGTCAAGAAAATGCATGTCGCTGATCTTCAGCGGGCTGTCCTTCGGCAGCGCCGGAAAACTCGGCAGGCCGTCAAGTGCGATATTCAGCTTGCCGGACGAACCGCGAATCTTGAAATGACGCACGCGGTCGACGAAGGACACAGGCAGCTCGCGCTCATCGACGCACTCTAAAAACGTGCGCCGCACGTCCATCGCGGAAACGACCAGTCGGGCAGAGAGTTCGTCGCCGTTCTCCAGCGCAACGCCGGTGACCTTGCCGTCGCGGCTGGTGATCGCCTCGACGCCGGCCTCGGTGCGCAGTTCGCCGCCGTGTTCCTTGAATGCACCGGCGAGCGCGTTCGATACCGCGCCCATGCCGCCGCGAGCAAAGCCCCATGAGCCGACATTGCCGTCGACGTCGCCCATGTAGTGGTGCAACAGAACGTAAGCGGTGCCCGGAGAATGAATGCCGAGCGCCGTACCGATGATGCCGCTGCCGGACAATGCCGCCTTTATCACGTCGGTTTCAAAATACTCGTTCAGGTAGTCGGCGACGCTCATGGTCCAGAAGCGGATCGTCTCGGCCATGCCCTCGTCACCCATAGCCGCAAAACCCGAGCCGATGGCCAGCAAGCCCATCAGGTCGCGCGGATGAAACGAGGTCGGATCCGGCGGTGTCGTCAGCAGGAAGTCGCGGATAAACCGGCACTGGCGCAGCGTGTCGGTTTTGTAGTGTTTGTAGGCATCAGCGTCGCGGCGCGAGAACCGGCACATCTCGCGGTAGGCAACCTCCGGGTCGTCGTAGGAGCCGAAATAGTCGCCGTTTTCCATGAAGGTCACCGACCCGCCGTACGGCGTGACCTGCAAACCGTGCCGATGCAGCTCCAATGCCCGGTAGATTTCCGGGCGCAGCAGGCTGCAGACGTAGGAGCAGTTCGAGTAGATCCAGTCCTGGTACAGCTCGCGGCTGACCGCCGCGCCGCCGATGTAGTCGTTTTTTTCGACACAAACCACGTCCAGCCCGGCCTTGGCGAGAAATGCCGCCGTGGTCAGGCCGGTGTGACCGGCACCGACGATGATCGCGTCGTAGCGTTTACTCAAGCGACACGCCCCAGTTCGCGCAACACCCAGCGCACGTAGTTGCTCTCCATGCGCTCCATCATCGAGAAAACGCCGGGCTCATAGAACCGGGAGCGGACGCCGGCATAGGTGTCCTTGATGATGGTCTTGTCGGCGTCCATCGTGACGTCCCAGAGCCAGGTCAGCGCGTCGAGGTCGTAGTCGCGACCCGGTTCGGCATCGTCGCGTACATACCAGGTGACCTCGCAGCTCGAGCGCGTGAGGTCTATGGGTTTGAACACATAGCAGACGATGTGGTCGCTGTAGGCGAGCATGAAAGAAAACGGCCCGAACGTTAAATCGGACGCACCGCCGTCGTATCCGGTCAGATTCCCCAGCAGCGGTGCCACCGGCTTACCGTCGCGACTGCCGGTCAGGTAGCCGTCGAACATCGCGGTGCGCGAGTAGTGGTAGCCCATCTGGCCGTCGGGGGTGTCGTAGTCGGAAAAGGCGTACTCGACATCCGGCAAACCGGCCGAGAGCAGTTTTTCGCGCATCGATGTTTGCAGCTGATCGCGGCGACGATAGTCAACCGTCAACGTGTGCATGCGGGCGTATTCGGGATGTGCAGCGGAGCAGTGATAACACTCCTGGTAATTCTCGACGGTGATCTTCCAGTTTGCCGGTATGGTCCAGTCACGACGCGCAGCCACTGTCAGGCGTTCGAAATCAAAGGCGCGCATGGGCGCGGCGAGGTCGCGACGTGCGTCGTCGATTGACGGCGGCGCACCGGCCAGGCAAACGAGCACGACGCCGTGCAGGTTTTCGACAGCGACCGGTTTCAGGCCCCATTCCGTCTTGTCGAAATCGGCAGGCATGCTGCGCGCGGCCAGCAGTTGACCGTCGCGACCAAACTGCCAGCCGTGATAGGGGCAGGAAAAGCGCTGGGTGTTGCCGTCGGATTCCAGGCACACGCGCGAACCGCGATGCCGGCAGACATTGGCGAACGCGCGTAGCTCACCGTCGTCGCCACGCACGAGAATCACCGATTCACCGGCCAGCTCGAACAGGCGGAAATCGCCGGGCTCCCGCCACTCGCTGGTGTGACCGACGACCCACCAGTTTGGAAACACCAGGCGCTCGAGCTCCGCCGAATACACCTCGGGGTCCAGATAGAAATCGGCCAGCAGTGTCATGCCCTCTGGCTGCGCTGCCAGCAACTCGGACACTCGATCCATGGGAACGCCTCACTGCTGCTGCCGACGATGGTCAACCGGCGGCCCGTCCGATGCAAGCATCGGCCAGCCGGACACTCAAGTTGTGCGGCAGTCCAGCCGACACCGGGTGGACCTAAAGGAGCCGTTAATGGATGCAGAAAACGATCGATGGCACCTGGCGCTGTTTGCGTCCGGCATTGCCGCCATGTTGCTGATCAGCGCGTTGCCGTGGACGGCTTGAGTTCCGTCGCCTAAGCAGACTGCGCGTCGATCAACGGTCTCAGCGCTTCGATGTTGTAACCGGCGCGGGCGGTCGCCTCGAGGACCTCATCCGTCCCCACACGGGGCGCCTCTGACAGCGCCCACAGACACGCCGAGCGGGTCCCCGACAGGCAATAGGCCAGTACGCGCCCGTCTGCCGCTGCCAGTTCTACGCGAAAGGCGTCGATCGCGTCGGCAGAAAACTGACCGCCGACGATCGGAATCTGCACGAACCGCAATCCGGCCGCCTCGGCACGCGCGGCCACCTCCGAAGTCAGCGGCTGATCGGGAGACTCGTAATCGGGCCGATTGAGTATCAGGGTCGAAAAGCCGTCAGCCGGCAGCGCGTCGATGGCGGCCAGTGGCAGCTGCGGCGCGACGCTGACCTTGTCGTCCAGAGGGGTAGCGAAATCCATACAAGCTCCTGCGCGACCGCATGGGCCGACGTCGTTGAGGTAATTATTAGTGTTTTCTAATATACTATTCCGGCGCGTCGATGCAACGCTGCGACGACGCTAGCCGAGACCTTAGTGTGCGCGAAAAAACCCTGGCAAGCGCAATGCCTTTTCGGCTCAGGGTCGTGAATGGCTGCCCGGCGACAGTGTATGCTCGGAAACAGCGAGCAGAGACCATCGGCAGGGATGCACCAGCGCCCGGCGGGAGTGAGTACAGGTATGGACCGTCTTGACAGCGCACGCCTCGACACGATGAACCAGTCCGCCGACCGGGCGAGCGCGTTGATGAAAACGCTCGGCCACAAAGGCCGCTTGCTGATCCTTTGCCAGCTCGCCACCGGTGAAAAGTCGGTCGGCGAGCTGTCGCGTCTGCTCGACATCCCGCAATCGCCGCTGTCGCAGCATCTGTCACGGATGCGGAGTGAGGGTCTTGTTGAACCCAGGCGCGACGCACAGACCGTGTATTACTCCCTGACCTCGGGCGAGGTGCGAGCGATTATCGAGTGCTTGTACGAGCTTTACTGCGCCGATGAGAAAAATTGACAGTCCCAAAAAAAGCGCCCGGGTAACGACCCGGGCGAGGGAATCGGCGCAGAGGGAGGCTGCGCCTTTCGGGGGATACAATCAGGCGGTCGATGTACCGGCCAGCAGGTCGTCGAGCCGACCCTGCCGATCCAGCGCGTTGATGTCATCGAAGCCGCCGAGATGCTGGTCGCCGACGAAAATCTGCGGCACGGATGTGCGGCCGGCGCGTTCGCGCATTTCCGCTTCTCGCTCCGCGTCTGACGTCACGTCAATCGGCGTGTATTCGATACCCTTGGCGTCCAGCAGCGCGAGCGCACGCTGGCTGTAGGGGCACCAGCTCTTGAAGTAGATCTCCGGTTTGGCCATGGGTTTTCTCCTGTGAGGCTATGGCGCTATTATCCGCGCTCCAGTGATTCTTTCTATTACTGTTTTGCTCTAATTTAGACACTAATCGTCCATTCACAGGATCAGATCATGGAAGTACTGAGTGACATTCTTCGCGGCCTGCGGACCGCCGGCAGCGTGTATTTCTGCGACTTTCTGTCGCCGCCGTGGGAGCTCGATTACGACAACGAACCGCGCGCTATTTTTCATCTCGTACGCCGGGGACGCTGCTCGATTCACGTGGACGGCGCGTCGCAGCACCTGGCCCCCGGAGACTTCGTGTTCCTCGCACCCGGCATGAGCCACCGGGTCACCAGCGACAGCGACACGGATCCGGACACGCTGCTGCTGTGCGGCTACTGTGACTTTGCGGCCGATACCGACGATGTTTTGATCCGCGCACTGCCCCGCTTCGTGCTGATGACGCAGGACGACCTCGACGCGTCACCCTGGTTGCAGCGCACGCTCGAGCACCTCGGCGCGGAGTACCTGTCGGCCGCACCGGGCAGTGAACTGACGGTCAACAAGCTGACCGAGGTGTTGCTCGTGCAGCTCCTGCGTATCGATTTCGGTCGCAGCGGTGATGCCGGATTGATCGCCGCCCTAAAAGACAAGCGCATCGAGAAGGCGCTGACGCAGATTCACGTCACGCCGGGAGACGACTGGACGATGGAATCGGCCGCGGAGCTGGCCAGCATGTCGCGTTCCGGATTTGCGCGGCGATTCAAAGAGCTGCTCGACACCAGCTTCTTCGACTATTTGACGCGGCTGCGAATGCGCAACGCGCGCGAGTTGCTGACGTCGACAGGGCTTAGCGTGGCCGATATCGGCGAGCGGGTCGGTTACCAGTCCGAACTGTCGTTCGTGAAAGCCTTCAAGAAACGGCACGGCATGACGCCGCGCGCTTACCGGCTGTCGCCGGAATCCGGCCCATAGGAATCGGCGTAAAGAAGAGGGCCGGCACCGCGCCGGCCCTCGACTGTCGTCAGCTTAAATCGCCTTACGGCAGAATCGCACCCAGGTTCAGGAACTGGGTTTCGCCGCTGTTGTCGTCAACGCCGTCATTGTCGTTGATGATCCAGACGTAGCCACCAACAACGACCGAGCCCTCGACTTTTTCCGGAATCGGACCACCGGTCGTCTCGAGCGTCGGCACGAGATCAGCCACCAGCGTCTTGGTCAGCGTGTCACCGTCCATCGCACCGTTGGTGTCGATCACGTAAAGACGCTTGATGCGGGCATCCGGTCCGCCCTGATTGTCACGCTCGACCACGAGGAAGCGTCCGTCGTCCAGTGACGTCAGGTCGGAAAGCCCGACCCAGCCACCGGCCGGCGATGCTGGCGTCTCCAGCGGGTAGAAGAAAAAGGACCACGTGCCTGCCGTAAGGTCATAGCGACCGATGCGTACGTTGGTGTCACCTGGCCAGACACGTTGGAAGGCAACCCAGCCGGCACCGCTGTATTCCGCGATACCTTCAAACCCGAAGCGCAGTTGATTAGCATCCACGGCGTCCGGTAATTGAACGACAGCCTCAATGACGCCCATCGAATCAGTTTTGAAGATCAGGTTCGCGCTGTTGACGGGACGAGCGGCGTCGCCCACCGTGCCGGCACCCTCCGACGCGATCCAGAAGCCGCCGTCGCCAGCGACGTCGATACCTTCCGGATCGATATTGAGAGTCTTGTCGGCATTGATCAGCGCCGCCAGGTCCTCGCTGTCGAAGACGTCGATGCGCGTTGCGTCGTCTTCAGCTGTGCCGGCCGCGACGGCGTCCACCGTGATGCCGGCAAAGACGTCATTGGAATCAACGATGGTGATTTCACGGTCCAGCGTGGCCGGGAACGTACTCGGGTCGATGCGGAAGATGCGGTTTGAACCGTAAAAGCTGTCCTCGATCGCGAAGACGTAGCCCGGGACGACCGCGTCGTAGCCCAGACCGGACATTGCGCTCCACGGGATCGGCGTGCCGTCCATGCGGTCGGCAGATGCAATCGTCGGGTAGGTCGGATCCTGCATCGCATAGGTGTAGATGTTAAGTCCCCCGCGGAACTTGTCGTCGCGCGAGTCTTCCTCGCTCGCCGCCACCAGCAGGTTGCGAGCCGGAATCGCCAGTACACCCTCCGGGCCCAGCGCCGTCGGCAGCGTTTGCTTCAGGACCGGACGCACTGGATCGGACACGTCGTAGACGAACAGCAGGCTGGATCGCTCTGACGCGATCACGAGGATGTCGTCGCCGTCGTAGTGGCCGTACTCCGCGTTCTCCGGCTCATTGCCCTTGTTTCCCGAGCGACCGTCCGGGTAGTGACCGTAGCGGGCTGCCAGATGATCCAGCTCATTGCCGCTCGTGTAGACCACGTCGCCGTTTGTATTGTAGATCGTGAACCCGCGGCTGCCACCAAGGTAGTCACCCTCGTCTGCCGTCGCAAACAGTTCGTTGTTGATCCACGCGACGCCATCCGCTTCGCGCGGAACCGCCATCTGCATTTCGGTCTGCGAAATGATGGCCGGGTCTTCCTCCGTCGCG
>JBCCNM010000015.1:0-35640 GCA_039025835.1 Pseudomonadota bacterium
CACGCAGCGCATGTTCTCTGCGATGGACTTGTGGGATGACGTCATCGCGGCCAGCACGCCGATCCGGCGAATTCACGTGTCCGACAAGGGCCGCTTTGCCTTTTCACACATCGATGCTGACGAGCAGGGCGTCGAGGCGCTGGGACACGTCGTGATCAATCGCGTGCTCGGCGGCGTTTTACGCCGGCGACTGCGGGCGTCGAATGTCACCTTTCTGTGTCCGGACAGCATTCAGTCTGTGGACGAACAGGACGATGCCGTTTTCCTGGAGCTCGATTCCGGCGAGTCGCTGCAGGCTGACTTGCTGGTCGCGGCCGACGGCGCTCGCTCAAGCCTGCGCGAGTGCCTGGGTATCGGTGTTGAGCGTAAGGACTACGGACAGTCCGCCATCATCGGCAACCTGCTGCCGGAGCGATCAGCCGAGGGTGTCGCATACGAGCGCTTCACCGAGGACGGGCCGCTGGCGATGCTGCCGATCGCAGACGAGCGAGTCGCCTTTGTCTGGGTCACCGGTCATGCGCATGCGGAGGAGCTGCTCGCCATGGATGACGCCGCCTTCACCGCGACGCTGCACGGGGCGTTCGGTCACCGCCTCGGCGAGTTTTCAAGAGTCGGTCAGCGGACCCGGTATCCACTGACGCTCAGCAAGGCACATCGGCTGCGCACCTCGCGCAGCGTTCTCGTCGGTAATGCCGCTCATGGACTGCATCCGGTCGCGGCGCAGGGCTTCAACCTCGGCTTGCGTGATGTTGCCGCACTGTGTGACTGCATCAAGGACGCACCGGGTGATGTCGCTGAACAACTGCAACGCTACGCGTCATGGCGACAGAAGGACCAGGGAACGCTTGTATCGATTACCGACGGCCTCGTCGAACTGTTTCGCTCGCCCAATCGAGTGGCGCGGGCCGGTCGCGCGGTCGGGATGCTGGGCTTTGACCTGATTCCCGGAGTGCGACAGGCGTTCGCTCGCCAAATGATGGGTTTGAACGGTCGACTGCCGCGCCTGTCACGCGGGGTGCGGTTGTCGTGAGTCGGCATATCGTGATCGCCGGTGCGGGTGTTGTCGGCCTCACTGCAGCTGCGCTGTTCGACGTTTCCGGCTGCCGTGTCACGCTGATCGATCCGGCTGACGGACCGCCAGCAGACGACGGTGACGTCAGCCTGCGGGTATCCGCGATCGCGGCCGGGTCGGTGGACATTCTTGATGCCGCCGGCGCCTGGCCGATGCTCGATCCGGACCGTCGGCATCCCTACAGCGGTATGTGCGTCTGGGACGCGGCAGATGCGCCGGACAGTCCGCGCGCGGTGCAGTTTTCCGCGGACGAATTCGGCGCTGCCGAGCTGGGTTACATCGTTGAAAACTCCGCGCTGCAGCGTGCGCTGCACGCCAGTCTCGTCGAACGCGCGCCGGAGTTACGCTACGCAGCAAGACTCGATCGCATCGAATTCGATGCGCGGCAGGTGCACCTGAAAAGCGGCGAGGTTATCGACTACGACCTGCTGGTCGGCGCAGACGGACTGCGCTCGACCATTCGTGAACTCGCCGGCATCGACAGCGTGCAAACCGACTACCGGCAACAGGCGGTTGTGACTCACCTGCGTCCGCAACGCTCGCACGAGGACATCGCCTGGCAGCGTTACCTCACGAGCGGCCCGGTCGCGCTGCTGCCTTTGGCCGACGGACGTGTGTCGACAGTCTGGTCGACCGGCAACGACGACGCACAGCGTGCGCTCGACGCGGATGATGCGACGCTCGGCCAGCGGCTGACTGAAGTGACTGATTCGGTGCTCGGTGACCTCACCGTTGACGGCCCGCGCGGCAGTTTTCCACTGCGTGCCCATCACGCACGTTCCTACGTGCGGACCGGCGTGGTGCTGGTCGGTGACGCGGCGCACGGCATTCATCCGATGGCCGGGCAGGGTGCCAATCTCGGTTTGCGCGATGTGGCCGAGCTCGCCGACATTGTGCTCGATGCGATTCGAGGCGGTGAACACCCGGGGTCTCGACGCGTGCTGCGGCGCTACGAGCGCGCGCGACGTTTTGACAATGCCGCGATGCTCAACGGCCTGTCCGGACTTAATCGCCTGTTTTCCAGCGCATCACCGTTGGTCAGTGAGCTGCGGCGCAACGGTATGCAGCTTTTTAACCACAGCGGACCAATCCGCGCGCACGTGGTCAAAACGGCGTACGGCAAAGCGCTCTGAGCGACCCTGTCAACGCTGACAGACCCGGGCAACACGATGTTACAGGCCGAGCTGGCGGGCACCCCGTGGTTTGGCTATCATCGCGATACCGACACGTAGCGCGTGCCGAAGAGATCCCGTTAAATCGGGACGCCGAAGGCGCAACTCGCCCGGAAACGCTCAGGCAAAAGGACTGCACGTGCTCGTCGGCTCTGGAGAGCGGCCGCAACGACGGCCCACCGAAGGGGAAAGTGGCGATTCGCCATTAATCTCTCAGGTACCAAAGGACAGAGGGGCGGCAGACAGGTGTCTGCCGCCCTTTTTCTTTGGAAGCTGCATGGGACAACGCACCCCGCTTTACGATACGCACGTCGCCGCTGACGCAAAAATCGTCGACTTTGGCGGTTGGGATATGCCGTTGCACTACGGCTCTCAGAAGCAGGAACACCATGACGTTCGCCAGCACGCCGGCGTGTTCGACGTCTCGCACATGACCGTAGTCGATATCTCCGGCGCCGATGCGTCTGCGTTTTTATCCCGGCTGCTGGCCAACGATGTCGCACGACTGACAACGCCTGGCAAAGCGCTTTACAGCTGCATGCTGAACGATGACGGCGGCGTCATCGACGATCTCATCTGCTACTGGCTGGGTGACGACAATTACCGTCTGGTTGTCAACGCTGCCACGCGCGACAAGGACATGGCGTGGATCAATTCAAAGGCTGACGCGTTCACCGTCGAGGTTCGTGAGCAGAGCGACGCCGCGATGATCGCGGTGCAGGGACCGAAGGCACGCGAACTCGCTGCCGCGTGCTTGAGTAATACCCAGGCCGAAGCGTCGCTCGCGCTGAAACCCTTTAATGGTGTGCCGGTCGACGGCCTGTTTGTTGCCCGCACCGGTTACACCGGCGAAGATGGCTTTGAAATTGTCGGCGCCGCCGAAGACATCATCGCCCTGTGGCAGCGTCTGTGCGACGCCGGCGTCAAACCTGCCGGCCTGGGCGCACGTGACACGCTGCGCCTCGAGGCTGCGATGAACCTGTACGGCAACGACATGGACGAGTCAATAACGCCGCTCGAAGCCGGGCTGGCATGGACCGTCTCCTTTGAACCGGCAGATCGCGACTTTATCGGTCGCTCGGCACTTGAGGCACAGAAGGCCGGCACGTCGCTGCGTCGCTTTGTCGGTCTTGTGCTCGAGGGCAAGGGTGTCTTGCGCGGTCACCAGCGAATCGTCGTCGACGGTGTCGGTGAAGGTGAAATCACCTCGGGCGGTTTTTCACCCACGATGGAACGATCCATTGCACTGGCCCGTCTGCCCGCCGGCGACTACGACAGCGCCAGTGTCGATATCCGCGGCAAGCTGCAGCCGGTCCGCATCGTCAAGCCGCCGTTTGTTCGCAACGGCGACATCAGAATATGAGCATCCATACCCAGGAACCCCAAGGAGTGACGACATGAATGAACTGCCCGGCGATCTGCTCTACACCGACGAGCACGAGTGGCTGCGTCGTGAAGACGACGGTTCGGTCACGATCGGAATCACACAACACGCGCAGGCGGCCCTGGGCGATCTTGTTTACGTCGAACTCCCGGAAATCGATCAGCAGGTCGACGCCGGCGGCGACATGGCGGTGGTCGAATCGGTCAAAGCCGCATCGGACGTTTATGCGCCAATCGCCGGCACGGTGGTGGCTGTCAACGAGACCCTGTCCGACGATCCCGAGACCATCAATAACGACCCGTACGGCGACGGCTGGATCGTGCGCCTGAAGCCGACCGGTGACGAAGGCAGCCTGATGTCACCGGACGATTACCAAACCTTCCTTGACGAACTGGACGACTGACATGCCGTTTATTCCGCACACTGACAAGGACATCGCCGAAATGCTTGACGCCATTGGCGTCGACAGCATCGACGATCTGTTTGATGAAATTCCCGAAGACCTGAAGATCGAGTCGCTGGCCGCGGTCCCCGAGGCTATGACGGAGATGGAAGTTACCCGTCTGATGCATGAGCGCGCCGCCAAAGACGGCCAGCCACTGTGCTTCATCGGTGCCGGCGCCTATGAGCACCACGTACCGGCGGTGGTCTGGGAAATCACCACCCGCGGTGAGTTTTACAGCGCGTACACGCCGTACCAGGCAGAGGCCAGCCAGGGGACGCTGCAGACGATTTATGAATACCAGACGATGATCACGTCGCTGACTGGCCACGACGTCAGCAACGCATCGCTGTACGACGGTGCGTCGGCGCTGGCCGAAGCTGCGCTGATGGCCGTGCGCAGCAACCGCAAGGTCAAGACCGGTGAAATCCTCGTCGCACCCGGTGTGAACCCGGTGTACACGAAAGTTGCCCAGGCGATCGCCGGCAGCCAGGGGCTGCGCTTCGAGACGCTGTCGATGGACGCGGACCGCGGTCGACTGGATCCATCAGCGCTCGACGACAAGTCCGAGCCGGTAGCGGTTGTCATCCAGCAGCCGACTTTCCAGGGCACACTCGAGGACGTGGATCGCATCGTTGACTGGGCACACGCACGCAACGCCCTGGTGATCTCGATTACCAATCCCACCTCGCTGGCTGTGCTGACAGCACCCGGTCACTGGGGTGAGCAGGGCGCGGATATCGCGATCGGCGAAGGCCAGCCGCTCGGCGTACCGATGTCATCGGGCGGCCCTTACTTTGGATTCATGACCTGCAAGCAGGCACTCGTTCGGCAAATGCCGGGCCGCATCGTTGGCAAGACGACCGACCTCGACGGCAAGCCGGGTTTCGCACTGACGTTGCAGGCTCGCGAGCAGCACATCCGCCGCACCAAGGCCACGTCAAACATCTGCACCAACCAGGGCCTGATGGTCACCGCTGCGACCATCTACATGTCGTTGCTCGGTTTTGAGGGACTGCGCCGCGTGGCCTCCGAGTCGCTTGGCAACACCCGTCGACTGCTCGACGGTCTGACCAGCATCCCCGGTGTCAGCAAGGCCTTCGATGCACCGCATTTCCACGAAGTGGCGATCCGCCTCGAACGACCCGTGGCCGAGGTGCTGGAAGCCTTGTCAGCTCACAACATCCTCGGCGGCTACGATCTGTCGCGGGACTACCCGGAGCTCGGCGATGTGCTGCTGGTGTGTGCAACCGAGACCAAGACGGCGGCGGATATCGATGCTTACGTCGAAGCTCTGCGCGACATACTTCGTCAGAGCAGTCGCCGCTCCGCCTGATTGCGCCATGGCCAGCATCACTTTTGAAGGCAAGAGTTACCAGACCTTTGGCGATCTGCCGAAGGTCGGCTCCAGTGCACCCGACATCAAGCTCGTGGATACCGAACTGAATAACGTGTCGCTGGCGAACTGGATGGGCAAGCGCAAGCTGATGAATATCATCGTCAGCATCGACACCGATGTTTGTGCGAAGTCGGTTGTCGAGTTTTCGAAAGCCGCCGAGGGTCATGACGACCTCGCCGTGCTGACCGTGTCCTACGATTTGCCGTTTGCCCATCGGCACTTCCAGAGTGAGCAGAGCATCAGCAATGTCAACGGCCTGTCGGCGATTCGCCACGAAGGCTTTGGCGAGAACTACGGCGTGCAGATTGTTGATGGCCCGCTCGCCGGCATGTTTTCACGAGCTGTGGTTGTGCTCGACGAAAACAACTCCGTGGTCTACACCGAGGCGGTCGAGAATATCGCCACTGAACCGGATTACGACTCAGCGTTTCGTGCCCTCGGGCTCGGCGCCGACTAATTGATGAGGAAACCCACTGTGTCAGCCAACCTCTCTGAACAAACCATCTTTGAAAAATCCCGTGAAGGTCGTCGAGCCCTGGCGCAGGCACCGCTCGCAGATGTCGAGCTGGACCTGCCGGAGCAGCTCATGCGCCGAGACAAGCCGACGATGCCGGAAGTCTCCGAGCTGCAGGTAGTACGTCATTACACGCGCCTGTCGCAGAAGAACTTCTCGATCGATACGCATTTTTATCCGCTTGGTTCGTGCACCATGAAATACAACCCGAAGGCCTGCAATACGCTGGCCAAGCTGCCGGGGTTTGCGAATCGTCACCCGCTTGGCCCCGTCAGTCACGGTCAGGGTTACCTGGCCTGCATGTACGAGCTGCAGGATATGCTCAAGGACGTTACCGGCATGAAGGGTGTATCGCTGACACCGATGGCCGGCGCACAGGGCGAGCTGGCCGGGGTAGCGATGATTCGTGCCTACCACGACGCACGCGGAGACTTTGAACGACGCGAGATTCTCGTGCCCGACGCGGCTCACGGAACTAACCCGGCGACCGCCACGATGTGCGGCTGCAAGGTGCGGGAACTGCCGACCAACGCCGAAGGTGATGTCGACGTCGACGCGCTGAGAGAGGCCGTTGGCCCGCAGACGGCCGGCATTATGCTGACCAACCCGTCGACACTCGGCGTGTTCGAGCGAAAGATCCAGGAAGTGGCGAAGATCGTGCACGAGGCCGGTGGCCTTTTGTACTACGACGGCGCCAACCTGAACGCCATTCTCGGCAAGGTTCGTCCGGGCGACATGGGCTTCGATGTGATCCATATGAATCTGCACAAGACCTTCTCCACGCCGCATGGTGGCGGTGGTCCGGGTTCCGGCGCGGTCGGTGTCGCCGAGCGCCTGCTGCCGTTCATGCCGCTGCCGGTGGTCGGCAAGACCGCAGTGGACGGCGAGACCGTTTACGACTGGCTGACTGAAAAAGACATGCCGCAGACCATCGGCCGCCTGTCCGGCTTCATGGGCAACGCCGGCGTTAACCTGCGTGCGTACATCTATATGCGCATGCTCGGCCGCGACGGTATGCGTCAGGTTGCCGAGTTCGCCACGCTGAACGCCAACTACCTGCAGGCGAAATTGCGCGATGCCGGTTTTGAACTTGCGTTCCCGACACGTCGTGCGAGCCATGAGTTCATCATCACATTGAAATCCGAGGCCAAGCAGTACGAGCTGACCGCGATGGATATCGCCAAGGCGTTGCTCGACCACGGTTTCCACGCGCCGACGACTTACTTCCCGTTAATGGTTCCCGAATGCCTGCTCATCGAGCCCACCGAGACTGAAAGTAAGGAAGCGCTGGACGGTTTCGTCGATGCGATGATCGCGATCGCCCGGGATGTGCGCGACAACGGCCGCAAGTTCAAGGATGCGCCTTACACCATGCCGGTTCGTCGACTGGATGATGTTAAAGCGGCCCGCGAACTCGACGTACGCTGGGAACCGGCCAAGTCCGAGGATGCGGCCTGATAGATTTGTGACCGGTTCCCGCAATTAGCGGGAACCGGACGCAGGCGATATAGTCTGTGGTTCTACCCCTGTCTTTTATCTCCCGGACAAATAATGAACTACGGCAAACCTGGCTTCGTCGTCGCCCTCCTGTTCTTCGCGAGCAGCGCCATTGCGGAAGATTCCGCCTGGGTTGAAACCCTGGAGCGCATATCATCGGGCGTCGTTTCTATCCGCGTGGACGCTACCCGCGCCTTTGACACCGAATGGAATTCATCCACGCAGGCCACCGGCTTCGTGGTCGACGCCGAACGCGGCCTGATCCTGACCAACCGCCACGTGGTCACCCCGGGTCCGGTCGTGGCCGAGGCGGTGTTCCGTAACAACGAGGAAGTCAGGCTGACACCGGTGTATCGGGATCCGGTGCACGACTTCGGCTTTTTTCGTTACGACCCCGCCGACCTTCGCTACATAACACCGGCCGAACTGCCGTTGTCGCCGGGCGGTGCCGGAGTCGGTCGCGAGATTCGCGTAATAGGTAACGACGCCGGTGAACAGTTATCGATCCTCGCCGGCACCATCGCTCGGCTGGATCGCAAGGCACCGGATTACGGTCGCGGTAAGTACAACGACTTCAACACCTTCTACCTGCAGGCCGCCAGCGGCACGTCCGGCGGTTCCTCCGGCTCTCCGGTGGTCAACATCGACGGCGAAGTGGTCGCGCTTAACGCCGGTGCAAACAACTCCGCCGCCAGCAGCTTCTTCCTGCCGCTGGACCGGATCGAACGCGTCAAGCGACTGATCCAGGACGGCGAGGTCGTGTCGCGTGGCACGCTGCAGACCATGTTCGAAAACAAGCCCTACGACGAACTGAAACGCCTGGGGCTCAGTGATGAATCCGAGCGCGTCGCACGTTCGACCTACCCGGACCAGACCGGCATGCTGACGGTGGAGCAGGTCATTCCCGGGTCGTCGGCTGCTGACAAGCTGACGCCCGGCGATATCCTGATCCGCATCGACGGCGAACTCGTCACCCAGTTCGTACCGCTCGCTGCGGTACTTGACGACAAGGTCGGTGAGACCGTCTCACTCGAACTCGAGCGCGGTGGACGTCGCATGGTCCACGAGATTGTCGTTGACGACCTGCACGCGATCACGCCGGACGAATACCTGCAGTTTGGCGACGCGATCGTCAACAACCTGTCTTACCAGCAGGCACGGCACTACAACCTGCCGGTCAGTGGTGTGTACGTGGCCAACCCCGGCTACCTGTTGTCGAAATCGGGCATACCGCGTGGTGCGGTCATCACAGAATTCGGTACGTCACCGATTACCTCGGTGGATGATCTCGAAACGGCGCTGGATCGTCTGGCGGACCGCGATCGCACGCAGCTGCGCTATGTGACGATCGACAACCCGAGTAACAGCACGCTGCGGCCGTTTGAGATGGACCGTACCTGGTTTGCGGCACGTCGCTGCAAGCGTGACGATGCCAGCGGTGTCTGGCCCTGTCGCGAACTCGGACCAGGCCCTGAACCGAAGCCGGAAGAGGGCGGTTCCACACAGTTTGCCGACCATTCGGACTCGCGCGTGCGCGCAATCGCGCCGTCACTGGTGGTCGTGAATTTTGATCTGCCGTACACGGTATCCGGAGTCGCGGATCGTCATTACTATGGCACCGGACTGATCGTCGATACTGAACGCGGCTACGTCGTTGTCGACCGCAACACGGTGCCGATCGCGATCGGCGATGTCACCGTGACCTTCGCCGGTTCACTTGAAGTGCGTGGCAAGGTCGAGCAGCTGCATCCCCTGCATAACCTCGCCATTGTGTCGTACGACCCGGCAAGCATCGGCGACACGCCGGTAAAGGCGGCGCGATTCGACGACACCGAGCTCAATAGCGGCGACGACGTGTTCGTCGTTGGCAAAAAACCGGATCACCAGCTAACCTTCCAGGGCAGCACGGTCGCGTCTATCGACCCGATGGTGCTGCCGTTGTCGCGCACGCTGCGCTTCCGCGATTCCAATATCGAGGGTATCAATCTCGTCAATGGGCCGAACGATTTCGACGGCGTGCTAGTCGACAGGCGCGGTCGTGTGAAGGCGATGTGGTCGAGTTTTGCCGTGCAGGGCGCCGGTGACAGTGGCCAGGTCAATCGCGGCGTCGGTGCGGATCTTGTCATGGAGTTTGTCGACAAGGTTCGCAATGACGAGCCCTTCTATTCGCTGGAGGCCGAATTTGTCTACGCGCCGCTGTTCGCAGCGCGCAACATGGGCGTGGACGAGGACTGGCTGCAACGCCTCGAGGCGGCCAACCCGGAAAAACGCCGGGCGCTGTCAATCAACCGACTGGTCGCCGGCAGCGATGCGGCGAGCAAACTGCGCAACGGAGACATGGTGCTCGCTGTTAACGGCGACGTGGTCACCAGCTACCGCGAACTCGAACGCGCAGTGCAGCAGCCAAATGTCACCGCCACGATCTGGCGCAACGGTGAAGCCACCGATGTCGAGCTGCAGACGGCAGCCCTGAGCGGTGACGGCATCGAACGTGTCGTTGCGTGGGGCGGCGCGTTGCTGCAGAACCCGCATCGCGCGATGGCCGCGCAGCGCGGCATCGAACCCGACGGCGTCTACGTCGCGTTCTTTAGCTACGGTTCGCCCGCCACGCGTTACGGACTGTGGGCGGGCCGGCGCGTCGTCGAAATTGATGAGACGCCGATCTCGCATCTGCAGGACTTCGTTGACGTCGTGTCCAGTAAAGAAGACCAGGCGTCGATCCGCATCAAGACGGTGTCCTGGAACGGCGCTGTCGACGTCATCACGCTGAAGCTCGACAATCAGTACTGGCCGGCCTACGAAATTCGTCGCGACGACGACGGCTGGCGACGACTCGATATCGGCGGCTAGTTTGCCGCACCGCCGGCCTCGCTGAGGTTGGCGGCCAGCGCTTCCCAACTCGTGAGCGGTGATTCGCAGCGCGTGCCGATGCAGCGGTAGGCGAGCGTCTCGCCATCGCGTGCTGTTTTTTCCGCCAGCCCGGCGGGCAAGTTGTCGACGCCGGCGTCAATCGCAAACACCATGCGTTTGGGTGCGTACAGGCGATTGGCTGACTGCTGCCAGTTTCCAATTTCATCGCCGGGGCCACGAAGAATGATGGATTCCGGCGGCGTGAGGTAGTCGTCCAGCGCGTTGAGCAGCGTTGCATGACCGTGCGGGTAGTCTTGCATTGCCTGCCAGGCCGCTCGCAGGCCCCGCTCGGCGGCGTCCAGGTAGCGCGTCTCGCCGAGCAGAAATCCCAGCCGTTGTAAGGCAAACAGGGCGACACCGTTTCCAGACGGAAGTGCTTCGTCGGCGAGTGGCTTTGAGCGATGTATCAGCGCTTCGTGGTCATGAGCCGTGAAGAAAAATCCGCCGTGCTCATCGTCTTCGAAGTGCGTCAAGAGGGCATCTGCCACCGCGATTGCGAAATCGAGGTGCGCTGTCGACCAGCGTGCCTGCAAGAGCTCCAGCAGCGCGTCCAGCAGGAAAGCATGATCGTCGAGATACGCGGCGAAGCGGGCTTGCCCGTGCGTGTGACTCGCAAGCAATCGACCTTGCGTAAACAATTCGGTATGCACAAATGTCGTTGCCGCGACCGCCGCATCGACCAACTCAGCCCGATCTGTGGCCCGACCGGCAATGGCGAGCCCACGGATGACCAGCGCATTCCAGCTCGCAAGTTGTTTTTCATCACGCGCTGGCGCGATTCGATGTCCGCGTCGTTGCTCGAGGGTCGTCAGCGTTCTGCTAATCGCTTGCCGGACATCCGCGGTAGACACCATCAGATCCCTGCTGATCGATTTCAGATCTTTTGCGGTAGTCAGGTGCCACAGACCCTCAAAGTTGGCCGCATCGTCAAGACCAAAACGGGCGGCGAACACCGGGTAATCGTCGCCCGCGACGTCGCGGACCTCATCGCGCGACCACGTATAGAATTTGCCTTCCAATCCCTCGGAATCAGCATCCCGGGTCGAATAAAAGCCGCCATTGTCGGCTTGCATGTCGTCGAGGAGCCAGTCCGCGATGCGATGGGCCGTATCTCCGAACAGGCTGTCGCCGGTGGCGACGTAGGCCTCGGCATATACCGCCAGCAATGCACCGTTGTCGTAGAGCATTTTTTCGAAATGTGGAATCTGCCAGTAGCGGTCGACCGAGTAGCGAAAGAAACCGCCACCGACATGATCGAACACACCGCCCTGGGCCATGCGCGTCAGGCTCAAAGATCCCATAAACAAGGCGTCCAGATTCGGTTCGGTGGCGTGCGCGGTTTCGCGCCAGCGTCGCAACAAGCCGCCGAGGATTGCCGGCTGTGGAAATTTGGGCGCTGTGCCGATGCCGCCGTACTCCCGGTCGAACGCCTGGGCGATTCGTTCGCTGAAGGTCGTGAGCGGACTTCGATCCAGCGCTATCTCCTCGGTGGCACTCGGCGGATCGAGCTGCCGGAATATGTCGATCAGGCACGCCCCTTGCTCATGAATCTCATCCTGCTGTTCCCTGTAGTAGTCCGCCACATTGCCCAGAATATCCACGAACGCCGGCATGCCGTGGTTCGCTGCCTTGGGAAAGTAGGTGCCACCGAAAAACGGCCGCCGGTCGTCGGCTGACAGGAACATGGTCAGCGGCCAGCCGCCGCCGCGCTGGGTCAGCAACTGATGCGCTGTCTGATAGGTGCGGTCGATGTCCGGCCGTTCCTCGCGATCAACCTTGATATTGATAAACAGCGCGTTCATGAGCTCGGCTGTGTCAGCGTCCTCGAACGACTCGTGCGCCATAACGTGGCACCAGTGGCAGGCGGAGTAGCCGATCGACAGCAGCACCGGCTTGCCTGCCTCACGCGCGGCTTCAAACGCCTCGTCACCCCAGGGATACCAGTCCACCGGGTTGTCGGCATGTTGTTGCAGGTAGAGACTGGTCTCGGGCGCGAGTCGGTTGCTCATGGGGCGGAACAGCGGTGTGGGGGCGCTCACTATACCGCAGGGCGATGGTAGACTACGCGCTGTTCGCGCCATGGAAGTCCCGCCGAGTGTTCACCTTTCCCGAGATTGACCCCGTCATTTTTTCCGTCGGGTTTGTTAGCGTTCACTGGTACGGCCTGATGTACGTCATCGGCTTCCTGTTCGCCTGGTGGCTGGCCCGGGTGCGCTGCCGGCGCGAGGATTCCATCGTCAATGCAGAGCAGGTCGACGACCTGATTTTCTACGGCATGCTCGGTGTGTTGCTGGGCGGTCGGCTCGGCTACGCGCTGGTCTACGGATGGTCCGATTTCATCAGCGATCCCTTGTACCTGGTCAAGGTCAGCGCCGGCGGTATGTCGTTTCACGGCGGTCTTGTCGGCGTCATGATCGCGATGTGGTGGTTCGGCCGACGGCTCGGACACGGCATGCTCGCCGTGACGGATTTCGTTGCGCCGCTGGTACCGCTCGGACTGGCCTTCGGACGGATTGGCAACTTCATTAACGGCGAACTCTGGGGTAAGGAAACCGAAGGCTGGTGGGGCGTACTCTACGAGGGCCGCATCCTGCACCCAACGCAATTGTATGAATCGTTGCTCGAGGGTTTTCTGCTGTTCATCGTGCTGTGGTGGTACTCATCGAAGCCAAGGCCGCACATGGCCGTGTCGGGACTGTTCCTGCTGGGTTACGGCACCGGTCGCTTCATTGTCGAGTTTGTGCGCGTGCCGGACAGCCATATGGGCGACGGCGGCTACGTGCTGTTTGGCTGGGTCACAACCGGGCAGATTCTGACACTGCCGATGCTGATTGGTGGCATCGCATTAATGACCCTGGCCTATCGTCGCCAGGCAACGGCATAGAGGAGAGCCATGCAGGCCTACCATGAGCTGATGCGCCGGGTGCGCGACACCGGCGCACGCAAAGAAGACCGCACTGGCACCGGCACGCTGAGCGTGTTTGGTCACCAGATGCGTTTTGACCTGTCGGAGGGTTTTCCGATGGTCACGACCAAGAAGCTGCACGTGAAGTCGATCGTTCACGAATTGCTGTGGTTTTTGAGTGGCGACCAGAATATTCGTTACCTGCAGGACAACGGCGTGTCGATCTGGAACGAGTGGGCCGACGAGGACGGCAATCTCGGCCCGGTATACGGCGTGCAGTGGCGAAGCTGGGGAACGCCGTCCGGCGAGTCCATCGACCAGATCAGCCAGGTCATGCGACAGCTTCGGGAGACGCCGGACTCGCGGCGCATCATAGTCTCTGCGTGGAACGTGGCCGACGTTGACAACATGGCCTTGCCGCCCTGTCATTGCTTGTTCCAGTTTTACGTGGCGGACGGCAAGCTGTCCTGTCAGCTCTACCAGAGGAGCTGCGACATCTTCCTAGGTGTGCCCTTCAATATCGCGTCCTATGCACTGCTGACGCATATGATGGCGCAGCAGGCGAACCTGGATGTCGGTGATTTCGTCTGGACCGGCGGTGACTGCCACCTGTACCTCAATCACCTCAAGCAGGCCGACGAGCAGCTGACGCGCGAGCCAATGCCGTTGCCAACGCTGGTGATTCATCGCAAACCTGCGAGCATCTTCGACTATCGCTACGACGATTTTGAAATCGTCGGCTACGAGTCGCACCCGCACATCCCCGCAAAAGTGGCGGTCTGACAGGCAGCCACTGATGATCAGTCTGATCGTTGCCGCCTCGCAAAACGGGGTGATCGGTGTCGACGGCGACCTGCCGTGGCGCCTGCCTGACGACCTGAAACGCTTCAAGGCGCTGACCACCGGCAAGCCGGTCATCATGGGTCGCAAGACCTGGGATTCCATTGGGCGACCGTTGCCGAAGCGGCAGAACATCGTCATCAGTCGCAACACGGGGTTCGCAGCAGAGGGCTGTGACATCGTAACCACGCCGGAACAGGCGATTGTAGCCGCCGGTGACAGCGACGAGATCATGATCATCGGTGGCGGTACGATCTATGCGATCTTTCTCGACAAGGCGACGCGCATCTACCTGACACGCGTACATGCCGACATCGATGGCGATACGTTTTTCCCCGGGCCCGACCCGGACGTCTGGATCGAGGAATCCAGGACAACGCACCCGGCCGACGAGCGTCACTCGGTGGCCTTCGACTTCATAGACTACGTCAGGCGCTAGGCCGCGGCGAATCGGTCTCGGCCCAGTCGGATACGGGCCTCGCTTAACGGGCCCAGGCGTTTCTTCGCCGCCTGCGCCGCCTTGTCGATATCAACCTCGCCCAGCGCATCGGCGTCCTGCGTAAATTCCTCCAGCAAGGCGTGCTGGATTTCACCGCGCTGCTGGGCCGTGAGGTAGGGAATATCAGCGTGGAACATCACCATCGAGTAGCGCGGGATGAAATGGTCCGGCAGGCGCTGCTCCAGCTCGAACGCCAATGCCTTACGCAGAGCGAATTTTGGATCACGCACTGTGTCGCGCATCTCGATGTAGTTGTCGAGTGCCATGTCGGCGATCGCGTTGGCGTTGGCGTGTTGTTCGGCTTCATAAAGGGCGAACACGTTCGGCCAGTCGTTGCCGAATTCGTTGACCAGCTGATCCAACAGGACAACATCCTCGAACGCGAGGTTCATACCCTGTCCATGGAACGGCACGATCGCGTGCGCCGCGTCACCAATCAGCAGGACTTTGCCGCGGTCGTGCCAGTGACGGCAGCGAATCGTGCCGAGCATGCCCAGCGGGTGATTGAGCAGATCGTCTTCGAGATTCGTGATCAGCGGTGCTGCGTCCGGGAAATACTTGTCGAAGAACTGGCGGACGCGTGACGGGCTGTCGAGAGTTTCAAAACTCTCCGGGCCCTCCTTGGCCAGAAACAATGTCAGCGTAAAGTCGCCGCCCGGGTTCGGTAGAGCAATGAGCATAAATCCGCCGCGCGGCCAGATGTGCAGGGCGTCCGGGCGCAGCTGGTACTGGCCGTCCGGGCCTGCCGGGATGCTGAGTTCCTTGTAACCGTGCCGCAGCAGCGCTTCGACGCCACCAAAGGTATCCGCGCCATCGGAGGAGCGACGCAGGACTGACCCGGCACCGTCGGCGGCGAAAACCGGCTGCGTGTCGATTCCGTACAGCGTGCCCGAATTCTCGTCCCGCATATGTACGCAGCCATCCAGCGAGTCATAACCAATCGCCTTGTGACGGAAGTGAAAGTGAATGCGGTCGCTGCGCT
Source organism: Pseudomonadota bacterium (assembly GCA_039025835.1). Taxonomy (GTDB): domain Bacteria; phylum Pseudomonadota; class Gammaproteobacteria; order Steroidobacterales; family Woeseiaceae; genus UBA1847. The sequence continues at coordinate 15,617 of JBCCNM010000015.1, forward strand.
CGGCGGTGTCGAGCAGAACCTTGTTCAGACCGACGCGTGTTACCGAGTAGATCTGTTCATCATCGGTCTGGCCATAGGGCAGGAAGTCGACATTGCCATCGGCGTCGTGCACCGCACGACCGCGCATCGGTACGAGCAGGGGTTTCACCCGCTCGAACAGGCCGGCCTCTTTCAGACCGTGGATGCCGCGCGCCGCCAGCGCGAGATTGATCGAGCGGCCGGCTTCTGCGTCGTAGTCTCGCGGATCATCGAAACGCTCAAAGACGTCGACGTTAAATCCGAGTCTCGCCATTACGATTGAAAGCAGGGTGCCGCACTGCCCCGCACCAATGATGCTGACTTTGCTCATGCCGCCTTGCCCAGCTCGTCGAGTATCGAGTCGAGGCGCTCGACCAGCTCCCAGACGTCCATGAAGCTGTTGTACAGCGGTGCCGGGGCCACACGGATCACGTCGGGCTCACGCCAGTCGCCGGTGACGTTGCGTTCGCACAGTGCATCGAACACGGCGCGCGCGTTGATCGACGTATCACGGACCTTCAGCGATACCTGTGCTCCCTGTGCACCTGCCGGGGTGATGGACTCGATGCGACCACCGAACCGCTCTGCGACCAGCCACTCCAGCCAGCCGGTCAATCGCACAGACTTGTCACGCAGCCTGTCGAATCCCGCTTCAAGAAACAGGTCCAGCGAGGCGACTACCGGGGCAAGCGACAGGATCGGCGGATTACTCATTTGCCACAGTTCGGCACCCTCGGCGGGGTCGAAGTCCGCTGCCATGCGGAAACGGCTGCGCTCGTGATTGCCCCACCAGCCGTGTAGCTGGTTTTCACCGGCGGCGTCGTGGTGGCGCCTGGGCACGAAGGCGCCGGCAATCGCACCCGGCCCGGCGTTCAGGTATTTGTAGGTGCACCAGCACGCGAAGTCGGGCGACCAGTCGCCGAGCGACAGCTCGATGTTGCCGATGGCGTGCGCCAGGTCGAGCCCGACAGCGATACCGTGCTGGCGCCCCAGTTCGCAGATCCGCGCCATGTCGAGTACCTGGCCGGTGTAGTACTGCACCCCGGGCAAGAGCAGCAGCGCGATGCGCCTGCCGTGTTCATCCAGCAGCGCTTCGAGATCCTCGATGTACAGCTGACCGTCGTCGTCGCGGGCGCGCCATTCGAAGACGCCGTCCTCAGGATCAAAACCGTGGTGGCGGACTTGCGACGCCGCCGCGTAGCGATCCGACGGAAACGCCTTGTCCTCGATGACGATACCGTAGCGGTCCGCCGCCGGACGATAAAAACTCGCCATCAGCAGGTGCAGGTTGACGGTCAGCGTATTCATCGCGATAACTTCGGCCTCGTCAGAACCGGTCAACTGCGCGAAGCCCGCGGCGGCTTCGCGGTGGTAGGTCCACCACGGTCGCTCCGAGTGAAAGTGACCATCGACGGCGTAGCGCGACCAGTTGTCCAGTTCCTGCTCGACGTACTGTCGTGCGAGGTCGGACTGCAGTCCGAGTGAATTGCCGCACAGGTATACCGGCGACCAGGACTCTCGCCACGTCGGGAAGTCAAAATGCTGGCGATAGCCGGCGAGGGCGTCCTCGGCATCCATGCGTTCTGCGAAGGCGCGGTTGTTCTCGAATTGCATTGTCTCAGTCCCTTTGTAGAGCGAGGCGGTGGCGTCTGCCTCGCGACGTCGCCTGGTCCCGGCCTAGCCCCGGGGCGGCTTAACGGTCCCGCAGTTCCTGCAGGTCCGGTTTTCTTCCGACGCGTAGAATCGATCGAAGATCGGCGGCAGCTGTCCGACGATGTCGTTGAGGTGCACGTACTCCTCGTAGAGTAGCGCGTCGCAATTGTCGCAATACCACTGGAAGCCGTCCTGCTCATGCGGCAGGCGTTTGCGTTCGACGACCAGGCCGACCGAGTTCTCGAATCGCTGCGGCGAGTGTGGCACGCGCGGCGGCAGCAGCAGAATGTCACCTTCGCCGATCGGGATATCGACGCGCTGGCCGTCCTGGATCGTGCGCAGTTTCATCTGGCCCTCGAGCTGGTAGAAGAACTCGGGGCCCTCGTCGATGTGGTAGTCGTCGCGAGCATTCGGGCCGCCGACCACCATGATGATGAAATCGTCCTCCTCAAAGACCTGCTGATTACAGACAGGCGGGCGCAGCTGATCGCGGTGATCGTCGATCCAGTGCTGGAAATTGAACGCTGTCAGCGTGTCCATAGTCAGCCCTGCCCCGGTACCTGGAACACCTCCGGCGTCGTGGCGTCGATCCTGACAGCGGTCAGCTGACGACCCCAGACGCAGCCGGTGTCCAGCGAGACCAGTTCAGGTAACACGATGAGGCCAAGCTGTGACCAGTGACCAAAGACAATGCGCGTCTTGCCCCAGGCTTCGCCGCGAAACTCGTACCAGGGCCGAAGCTTGCCGCGCGTTTTCCACGGGGCACCCGAAAAACTCATTCGCAGTCGCCTGTCCGGTGTCAGCATCCGCATGCGCGTCATGCAGTTGATGATGAAACGCAGCCTCGCGTGGCCCTTTAGTTTACCGGACCACTGCGTGGGGCGGTTGCCGTACATGTTGTCCAGCATGATTGGGAAGTCGTCGGATCGCAGCGCGCGTTGCACCTCCGCGGCGCGTCGCAGCGTTTTCTCAACCGTCCATGTCGGAAATATGCCGGCGTGCACGAGCAGCGTGTCCAACTGCTCGTCGTAATGCGCCAAGGGCCGGAAACGCAGCCAGTCGATAATCTCTTCGATCTCCGCGGCGCGCAGCGTCTTCTCGAGACTGCCGAAACGCTTGCTGTTACTGATCGTACCCTGCGACAGAGCGAGCAGGTGCAGGTCGTGATTACCGAGTACCGTGATGGCCGTGTCACCCATGGCACGAACCGCGCGCAGGGTCTTTAACGACTTCGGCCCCCGGTTGACGAGATCACCGGTCAGCCACAGGGTATCGCAGCCAGGGTCGAATTCGATTCGGTCGAGGAGCCGCATGAACGGGTCGTAACAACCCTGGATGTCCCCGATCGCGTAGACAGCCATCGTTTATTGCAACAGCCCCGGCACGGCCAGCGTAAACGGGGCAATCGGCGCATCGAAGTGGGTGCCGTTTTCGGCCTCCATCGTGTAGAGACCCTGCATGGCGCCGACCGGAGTCTCGAGGATAGCACCGCTGGAGTAGCGGTATTCCTCGCCGGGACGCAGAAAGGGCTGCTCGCCGACCACGCCGTCTCCGTGGACTTCCTGCACTTTGCCGTTGGCGTCCGTGATGACCCAGTGTCGGCTGCGCAACGTGGCGGCAGTTTCGCCGTTGTTGCGAATCGTGATGGTGTAGGAAAACACGTAACGGTCATCGTCCGGTCGGGACTGATCATCGATATACGTGGTAGCGACGTCGATGCCTATGTCATTGTGGGTATCCATGGCTGGCGCCATTCTACCTTCGGGCGTCAGCCAAGTGTCTGATGTTTTTGTGAGAGTTTGTTGCTGAGCGCAATGAAGGACTCGACAGAGATCTGTTCGGCCCGGACGCTCGGATCGATACCGGCATTAGCCAGTTCGTCACTGCCGGCGAGCTCCGACAGCGCATTGCGGATCGTTTTGCGGCGCTGTGCAAACGCGGCCGCGACCAGTCTCGACAGGTGCGCCGGGTCGACGATCGACAAAGCCTCCGGTCTCGGTATCAATCGGACGACCGACGACATCACCTCGGGCGGCGGATCGAAACACTCCGGCGCAACGTCGAACAGCGGCTCGACCAGCAAATGACAGCCGAGCATGACACTAAGGCGCCCGTAGGTCTTGCTGCCGGGCGTGGCGGCCATTCGGTCAACGACCTCCTTTTGCAGCATGAAATGCATGTCGATGATGTGCTCGCGCTGCTCGAGCAGGTGAAACAGCAGCGGCGTGGAAATGTTGTACGGCAGATTGCCGACGACGCGGACGCGCGGTGCTACGGCGATGTCGAAATTCAGCGCGTCCGCTTCGTGCACATGCACACTGTCGGCGTCGGCGAATGCGCCACGCAGCGCCGCCGCCAGGTCCCGGTCGAGCTCGACCAGATGCAGGGCGCCGGCACGGCGCGCCAGTGGCTCGGTAATTGCGCCGGGCCCCGGACCGATCTCGATCAGCGTGTCACCGGCGCCGGGCCGGATAGCGTCGACAATCGCGTGGATCACGCCGGGGTCAACGAGAAAGTGTTGGCCGAAGCGCTTGCGTGGACGGTGGCCCTTCATCGCAGGCTTCGCGCAAGGGCAACGGCGGCACGCAGGCTGCCAGCGTCGGCGTTGCCGCTGCCGGCAAGATCCAGCGCCGTGCCATGATCCACTGAGGTTCGCACGATAGGCAGGCCAAGTGTCACGTTGACGGCGTGCCCAAAGCCGGCGTACTTCAGGACCGGCAAACCCTGGTCGTGGTACATCGCTAGCACTGCATCCTTGTGGCCCGCCGCGGGTGTAAAAGCCGTGTCGGCCGGCAGCGGACCGTGCAGCGCCAGGCCTTCCTCGCGCAGGGCTTCAACAACCGGGCGGATGACCGCGTCGTCTTCGTGGCCCAGGTGACCGCTCTCGCCGGCGTGTGGATTGAGCCCACAGACCACAATGTCCGGCTTCTCGAGGCCAAAGCGGCGCACCAGATCGTGGTTTAGCACCGTCAAAACATCACGCAGTCGTTGCGGCGTAATCGCAGCAGGCACGTCCGAGAGCGGCAGGTGCGTCGTCGCGAGCGCCACCCGCAGGCTGTCCGCGACGAGCAGCATGACCGGCATGTGCGCGCCGGTGATGTCGGCGAGGAATTCGGTGTGTCCGCTAAACGGAATACCGGCGTCGTTGATGACACTTTTCTGCAGCGGTGCGGTTACGACACCGTGAAACCGATCCTGCAGACAGGCGTCTGCGGCGAAGCGCAGGCCGTCGAGCAGGGTCGGTGCATTAGCCGGATCCAGTTCACCGGCCTTGACGCGGCCGGGAAAGCGAAACGGGATGACGCGCAGACGACCGGGCTCATGCGCACCGGGTGCATCAGCATCGACAACATCGATGGGAACACTCAGCGACAGCGCCTGCGCGCGATCGAGCAGCACGCTCGGGTCGCCGACGACGACGACATCCTCATCCGCAAGCTGCAGGCAAAGGTCCGGTCCAATACCCGCCGGTTCCCCCGCGGTCAGCAGCAGTGTCTGCCCGGTCATGAGGACACGAGCTCAGATGCGCTTGTCGACAAACGCCTCGTCGCGCAAGCGGCGGATCCACAACTGAGTCTCATCCTGCAGTTTGCTTTCGCGGATGCGACCAACGCAGTTGCGTTCCTTGAGTTCCTCGGTGTTGTCGTAAACGCGGCGATCGAGCACTTCGACAACGTGCCAGCCGAATTGCGACTTGAACGGCACGCTGCTCATTTCACCGATTTCCAGCGCGTCGATCGCAGTCTCGAAGGCACCGACGAAGGTGCCGGGGCCGGCCCAGCCGAGGTCGCCGCCGTCGTTGGCTGAACCCGGATCATCGGATAACAGTTTCGCGACTTCGCCGAAGTCTTCGCCGTTGTTGATGCGCTCGATAGCGTCATTGAGTCGCTGTTGTGCCGTTGCGTCGTCGATGATTTCGTTCGGTGTGATGAGGATATGGCGGGCCTTGACCTGGTTGATCTCGCTGCGCTGCAGGGCACTGCGCAGGTCGTTTACCTTCACGAGGTGGAAACTGTTGCCCCAGCGAAATGGCTCGGATACCTCACCTTTTTTCAGCGCCGGCAAAACCTCGGTAAACAGGGACGGCACACGGGCGCCTTCGCGCCAGCCGAGCGCGCCGCCTTCGAGAGCGGTCGGGCCTTCCGAATAGGCGATAGCCATCTCGCGGAAATCGGCGCCTTCTTCGATCTGGCGGTAAATGTCCTTGATCTTGTCTTCGGCGACGATGATGTCACTGGCGCCGGCTTCACCCTCGACCGACACAATGATGTGCGACAGGTTGTATGCGGAGTTGCCGACAACGTCACTCTCGAGATCGTTGATGCACTGGCGAATTTCGCGCGGCGCAACCTGGATACGCTGACCGACATCGATACGGCGCAGCTGGTCCAGCGTCAGTTCGTCGCGGAGCTGTTCGCGGAACACCGGCCACGCCATGCCGTTGGCCTCGATGACGGCCGGCAGCTGCTCGAAGGGGACCGGCGGATTCTGTTGTGCGGCGATACGCGACAGCGCTTCGTTGAGGGCCTGATCCGGAATCTGCAGGCCGATGCGGCGCGCGCGCTGCAGCTGCACTTCGTCAACCACCAGGCGCTCCAGCACCTGTTCCTGCAGCACGTCCGCGGGCGGCAGCGGGATCGGCTGCGCTTGAGATTCCGCCTGGCGAATGATCTGCGCGATCTGTGTGCGCAACTTGCTCTTCAGCACGACGCCGTCGTTGACGACCGCGGCCACGCCGTCCAGAAAGTCGCCGGTCGTCGACAGTTCGTCAGCGACGCACAGGGGCGCGAAACATAATGCGCCTGCAGCGCATAAGTTTTTGATTTTGTTCACTTAAAGTTACCGAAGTCTCGCGGAATAGCCAAGAATACCACGTTCCAGAAGTTTGTCGGACTGACTGCCGACACTGCTTAAACCCTTAAGTACCAGTTGCAGACCAATGGAGCTGTCGCGGGTTCCGTCACGCGTCGAAATGAAACTGCGGCTGACGATCCGCAGACCCCAGCAGCAGCTTTCGTACTCGAGTCCGGCGAAGCGTTCGAGCACTTCGTCGTCGCGGAACGAGTAGTTGTAGCGACCCACAAAGTTCCACCGCCGGTTGATTGGCCACGACCAGGAGACGTCGCCCTGCTCAAGGGCATCGCGCCGGAATCGGTACGCCACATTGAACACCTTGTTGCTGGCCGGGCTGTATTGCAGGCGCGCTTCCGATTGGGTGGTGCCCTGATCGCCGGTGCCCCACTGATGCCCGAAGTCGAAATTGATGTTGTCGTAGAGTAGGAAGCTGACTTCCGCGATGTAGTCTGAGGAGCGACTGGTCTGCACCGTCTGTCCGGGCAGAGAGACGCCACTGGTGCTCAAATACAGCGCCTGGCCGATGGTGGCGGAGACCAGTTCCCGACCGGTGCCCACGTCCAGCAGTCGACTGGTCACGCCCACACTGAGCTGGTCGGTATCGATGATCCGGTCAACGCCGAGTACCCGGTCGCGTCGGAACAGCTGCACGAGATTCAGGTCCGGCGCGATCGTGTCGAACACCGGCAGCTCGTCCTGTCCTCTATGCGGGATGTGCACATACAACATGCGCGGCTCGATCGTTTGCAGGAACTGCGGTGAGTTCTCGAGTGTTCGCTCCAGCACGACGCCGGCATCGAGGCTGCTGATCGGCAGTGTTCGGTTCGGGTCGTCAACTTCGCCGGGACCGAGGTCGGATAACGCGTAACGGGTGTGGTCCAGCCGCACGGCCGGCTTGATAAACCAGCCCGGGCCGCCAAAGCGCCGTGACACTTGCGGCGCCGCGTTGAATCGCCAGCCGGTCACGCCGACGTCACGATCAAAGTTGACAAGCTCACTGTCGAAATCCAGATCGGCGCCGAGCCATCGATCCGGCCATGCACCCTTGGCTACAAACTGCGGCAGTCGCCGATATGGCTCGTTGACATCCGCGATGGCGTCATCGAGCGTCTGGAAATCCTGCACCCGTCCGAGCATCGTCCAGTGGCGACCGTAGTAATCAAACTCGACGCTGCGATTCAGGTGCGTCAGGCTGGAGATCGACAGGCTGCCACCGAGGTCTTCGAAATACTGGCTGTCGGACACATCGCGAACGTCGACACGCGATCGCCAGCCGTTCGAGAACAGGCTGCGGTGGTCGAAGTCAAACAGGTGTCTAGTGCCGTCGACCTGGTCGTCGCTCGGCAGCAGTTCGGCATTGACGGTGCCGTCGTGCGCATCGAAAAGGTAACGAAACTGTGTTTGTCCCAGAAAGCCGCGGTCGGTCAGCAAACGCCCGGTCAGGGTAGCGTCGTAGTTGGGTGCAATGTTCCAGTAGTAGGGCACGCGAATGTCGTTGCCGCCGCGATTCGAGCTGCCGATCTCGGGTGTCAGGAAGCCGGACTTGCGGGCATCTCCGATCGGAAAGGACAGGTAGGGCGCATACAAAAGTTGTACACCCTTGAAGCGCAGGCGAATGCCCTCGGCGGTGCCGACGCCGTTGCGTGTGTCCATGCGAATGGACTTCGCTTTCAGCAGCCAGTCGTCGGAGCCCGGCGGACAGGTTGTGTAGCTGACACCACCGAGGTTTAACACGCCGTCTTCAGATATGCGCAGAGCTGACGCTTCGCCGCGTCCGCCTTCACCGACAGAAAACTCGGCGCCGGTAAACTCTATGACGCCGGAGTCGTAGGCGAATTCGGCTGAGTCGCTGCGTATCTCGGTGCGCTGGTCTTCGTAGCGGACATCGCCCTGCAGGAACACACGTCGGTCGCTCTCCAGCAGTTCCGCGGAGTCGGCGGCGGCCAGCTTGTCGTCGCTGCGAAGAATAATGCCGCCGGACAATGAGGCGCTGCGCGGCTCGCTAAACAGTGCGTCGAGCTGGCCGGTCTCGAATACGATGGTGCCCGGCACCGAGACAAGGTCTTCCGCTTCGGCACGTTCCGCGAGTCCCACATTCAGCGAGTTGCTGCAGGCCAGCGGTTCCTGCGCTGATGCTGATGAGTAGGCCAGGAGCAGGCCGGGCAGGATGAAAAAGCGTTTGTGCACGTCGGGTTGCGGACCTTTTACGGCTGCGGATGTTAACAGGTGTCTATGATACCTTCCCAACGTTTTGGTTCTGGCGGAGTGTGGCCGGGCATGCAGGAACAGGAAGACGCGCGTCGGCAGCTTGTCGAATCGTGGCTGACCGGAATCCCGGGCGTCGACAGCAAAACGCTGCGCGCTGCGTCGGAGGACGCGAGTTTTCGGCGCTACTTTCGCGTCGATACCGACGGTGGCACCGCCATCGTCATGGACGCGCCACCGCCGCAGGAAGACACGCGGCCGTTCGTGACCGTTGCGGGTTACCTGGAGTCGATCGGTGTGAACGCGCCGCGAGTCCTGGCAGCCAATGAGACGGACGGCATTCTGCTGCTCAGTGATCTCGGCAGTACGCCCTACCTGTCCGAGCTCAATGACGACTCGGTGATATCGCTGTATCGAGATGCCATCGACGCGTTGTTGCTGATGCAGCAGGGTGGCGATGATTATCGCGAATCGTTACCGCTGTATGACGAGGCGTTTCTTCGTGTCGAGGTCGCGCTGTTTCACGACTGGCTCTGCGAGTCTTATGCGGGCATTCAGTTCAGCGCCCACGAACAGGCGCTGTGGGACCGCACGATCGACACCTTGCTCGCGGAGGTCGCATCACAACCGCGCGTGTTTGTGCATCGGGATTTTCATTCTCGCAACCTGATGGTGACCGACGACGATAACCCCGGCGTGCTGGATTTCCAGGATGCGATGAACGGACCGCTGACGTATGACCTCGTGTCCCTGCTCAAGGACTGTTACGTCCGTTGGCCGGACGCGCTGCGCGATGACTGCATCGAGTACTTTCTTGCGATGAGCGATATCGACTGTGAGCCTGAGCAGTTTCGTCGCTGGTTCGACTACACCGGCGTTCAGCGCCATCTGAAAGCGGCCGGTATTTTTTGTCGGCTGTGGCTGCGCGACGGCAAGCCGTCCTACCTCGCGGATGTCCCGCTGACCGTGTCCTACATCACCGAGCTGAACGGCCGCTATCCGGCACTCGATCCGTTGATCGACTGGATTGAAACGCGCGTTATGCCGGCGTTTGAAAAGGCGCGCGACGCGTGATCGCCATGCTGCTGGCAGCGGGGCGCGGTGAACGTTTGCGTCCGTTGACCGAGACCGTGCCGAAAGCGCTGGTGGAAGTAGGCGGCGTGCCGCTGATCGAGCGGCACCTGCACGCACTCGCACAGGCCGGTGTAGACACGGCTGTGATCAATCTTGGCTGGCTGGGAGCACGCCTGCAGGATCACCTCGGCGGCGGTGAGCGTTTCGGCGTGCAGATCATCTACAGTGATGAAGGCGACGAAATTCTTGAGACCGGCGGTGGTATCGTTCGCGCCCTGCCGTTTCTCGGTAATGATCCGTTTCTCGTGGTAAATGCAGATATCGTGACCGATATCGATTTCGCGTCGCTCGCGCTGCCCGACGATGCCGACGTCCATCTGGTACTGGTGCCGCGCCCTGCTGATCGAGAACGGGGCGATTTCGGCATCGACAAGGGACGACTGAGCAATGCGTCGCCCGAACTGGTTTTCAGCGGTGTTGCGCTGTACCGACCTGCATTTTTCAAGGCGTGCCGGGTTGAGCGATTCTCTGTCGCACCGATGCTCCGGCAGGCGGCCAATGAGGGGCGTGCAAGTGCGCACTGCTACGCGGGCTGCTGGGCCGACGTCGGAACGCCGGCGCGCCTTGAGGCAGCTAACGCGCGCCTTGCGTGAGAACGGTCGGCGGTTGCCCGACGATCGCCGTCCCCTGCAGACCGGTCGCCGCCATAAAGTGCGGCAGCAAAGCGGCCCGTGTGTCCGCCAATGTGCCGGTAGCACCCAGCGTTTTGAGGTCGGTGACTTCGAGGTTCTGCATGCCGCAGGGGTTGATCCGTGTAAACGGTTCCGTGTCCATATCCACATTCAACGCCATGCCGTGAAAGCTGCAGCCGCGACGAATGCGCAGACCCACACTCGCAACCTTGCGACCGTCGACATAAACCCCGGGCGCATCGGCACGGGCAACGGCATCGATGTCATAGTCCGCCAGCAGGCGAATCACACTCTGTTCGAGCGCAGTGACCAGGTCGCGGACGCCCAGGTCGTTGCGGCGCAGGTTGATCAGCGGATACAGCATGAGCTGGCCCGGTCCGTGGTATGTCACCTGGCCGCCACGGTCGATTTGCACGACGGGAATGTCGCCCGGTGCGAGCAGGTGCTCCGGTGCGGCATTGACGCCCAGGGTGTAGACCGGCGGGTGCTCGGTAAACCAGATCTCGTCGCGGGTGTCGTTATCACGCTCGTCAGTGAAGGCCTGCATCGCGCGCCACAGCGGCTCGTAGTCTTGCCGGCCGAGCCAGCGAACATCGACGCTCATAGCGCCATCTTGACGGCTTCGTGCGCTGTCAGGTCCATATAGATGTTGTCGAGCTGCTCGCGCGACTCGGCGCGTATCGTGACGGTGACGGAAACAAACCGTTCGTTGCGACTGAGCGCGGTTTTGATCGCCGCATCATCGAGCGGACCGGTATGACGTTCGACAATCGAGCGTGCGGTGTCGCGAAATTCCGGTGTGTCCTCACCCATGATCTTGATCGGGAAATCCGCCGGGAATTCGAGCAGCGTGTCGTCGTTGTCGCTCATCGTCTAGTCAATCCAGAGTTTCACGCTGTCGACAGCACGTTTCCAGACGCCACCTGACGGGTTATCGTCGAGCGCGCGCAGCGGCACGGTGGACAAGGCCTCGCCGCCGAGGCTGACGGTCAGCTCGCCCACTGGCTGGCCCTGCGAAACCGGTGCCATCACCTCAGCCGGCAGTGCCTCCACCGGCTCGAGTGAGTCGTAGGCACCGCGCGGGAACGTCAGGTACAGGTCCTCGGCAACACCGAGTCGCGCTTCGTCGTTCTCCGCCTTCCAGATTCGCGAGCGTGTGATTTCCTCGCCGGCCTTGAACACGAGTCGCGTCTCGAAAAAGCGGAAGGCGTAATTCAACAGCGACTGGCTACCGTTGATGCGGGCGTTGTCACTGGACGTGCCCACGACAACGGACACGACGCGCATGCCGTCGCGCTCGGCGGATGACACCAGGCAGTAACCGGCTTCCTCGGTATGCCCCGTCTTCAGTCCGTCGACAGAGTTGTCGCGCCACAGCAGTCGATTGCGGTTCGGCTGCTTGATTTCGTTCCACGTGAACTCGCGGGTCGAATACCAGTTGTAGTACTCCGGGAACTCGTTGATGATCGCCGTGGCGAGTTTCGAGACGTCGCGCGCCGTGACGTAGTGGTTCGGGTCCGGCAGCCCCGTGGCGTTGACGAAGTTGGTGCCGGTCATGCCGAGCCGTTCGGCGTACTGGTTCATCAATGCGGCGAACACGTCCTCCGAGCCGGCAACATACTCCGCGAGCGCCACGCTGGCGTCGTTGCCCGAGCTGACGATGACGCCCATCAACAGGTCCTGCACGCTCACGCGTTTACCGACTTCGATGAACATCCGCGAGCCTTGCATGCGCCAGGCTTTTTCACTGATCGTGACCTCGTCGGCGAGTCTGATCTGGCCGCTTTTCAGCGACTGGAACACGACGTAACTGGTCATCAGTTTGGTCAGGCTGGCCGGCGGGACGCGATTATCCGGCTGCAGCGCCGCCAGTTCATAGCCGGTGGTCGCATCGACCACCAGGTAGCTGGTCGCGCCGATAACCGGCGGCTCGGGTGTGGGTCGAATATCAGCAGATGCGGTCGCTGCAGCGAACAGCGCGCAGAGGATCAGTGTAGCTCTCATCAGGTCCAGGCGTGAGGTTAAAACCGTCGCGTATTGTAGCGTGTTTGAGCCTGCGCGGTTTGAAGGGTTCAGTCGCTGACCAGGTAGGATCCGTCGATGCCAGCACTGTCCAGCACACGGCCGAGGTCCTCGAATTGCGCGACTGAAGTGATCGGCCCGATACGCACCCGGAACAGCGCGCGGCGATTGATGTCATCCCGATGAATTGTCGCACCGCTGATGTTCATCGCGGCCAGACGGCTGCGCAGCTGCTCGGCGTTGGCGCGCTCACCAAACGCGCCGACCTGCAGGTACACGGGCTTGTCGTTGTCCGGCGCCAGAAAATCGGAGGAGGCCGGCGCACTTTGGGTGCGCGTCGGCTGGTCGCCGGTCGGGCGGTCGAAGCTGATTGCGGTCACTTCCACGTTTGCCGTGCCACTGTCGATCATGTCAAGCCGCATCGCAGCGGCGTAGGACAGGTCAATGATGCGATTGTGTGCGAAAGGCCCACGGTCGTTGACGCGCACGACCACGCTCTTGTTGTTGTCGAGGTTGCGAACCCGTACGTAGGTCGGCAGTGGCAGGGATTTGTGCGCCGCCGACATCGCGTACATGTTGTAAGTCTCGCGACTCGACGTCAGGCGACCGTGAAACTTCTTGCCGTACCAGGAGGCAACGCCTCGCTCCCGGTAACCGTAAGAGGATTCCATGACGCGGTAGCGCTGGCCCAGCACTTCGTACTCGGCCGGGTTACCGTAGCGGCTGCGCGGTTCGGGCCGCGGTTCCGGTGAGCCGGGCAAATCGGGGATGCTGACGCTACCGGACGGTGGCCCGTCGCGGGGTTCGGTGAGTGTCGGTGCCGTGGAGCAGCCGGCCAGCAGCGCAGCCAGCACAGCGACGAGGCTACGTCGCATTCGAGCGCATTTCCGCCGCGACTTCCTGGCCGAGTTGGTGCACGGCGAGTGCGTACATCACACTGCGGTTATAGCGCGTGATCACGAAGAAGTTGTGAAAGCCAATCCAGTACTCGAGGTCGCCGTCAATCTCATAGGCGAGCAGCTGGCTTTTGGCATTACTGTCGAGATCGGTCGCGAACATCACGCCCTTTTGGCTCAGCGAGGCGACGGTGTCCTCCGGCGTCAAGGTGTTTTTCGGCTGCGGCTGCTCGCCTTTGAAGCCAGCGCCGAGCGCGGCCTGCGCGACGACTTCGCCATCTTCGGTCCAGCCGTGACGTACGAAGTAGTTGGCGATACTGCCGGCGACGTCGCCCCAGTCGTTCCAGATATCGATGCGCCCGTCGCCGGTTGAATCGACTGCGTAGGCACGGAAGCTCGACGGCATGAACTGCGGTCGGCCCATCGCGCCGGCGTATGATCCGGTCGCACTGCTGACGTCGAGTCCCTCTTCGCGAGCCAGCAGCAAAAATTCACGCAGCTCCTTGCGGAAGAACTTGGCGCGGCGCGGGTATTCGAAGGCGAGAGTCGTCAGCGCGTCGATAACGCGGTGCGAGCCGGTAATTCGACCGTAGTAGGTTTCCACGCCGATGATGCCGACGATGATCTCTTCCGGAACGCCGGTCTCAGTGCTGATCCGGCTCAGCATCTCGGCGTGCTCACGCCAGAATTCGGTGCCGAGCTCGATGCGTTCGCGAGTCAGAAACTTGCCGCGGTATTCCCCCCAGGTCAGGCGTTTCTCGGCCGGCGTCGAAATCAGTTCGAGGATGCGATCGGAAATCCGCGCTTCGGCCAGGTAGCCCTCGATCACATCACGATCGTAGTCGTGTTCTTCGACCATCTCGTCGATGAACGCGGCGATGTCCGGTCGGCTGGTGTCGAGCGCGAAAGCAGTGAAGGGAAAAGTGAGGGTCAGTGCAGCAACAAGGACTCGACGGTTCATCAGCGGGGCAGCAATTTCCGTTTGGAATGGATGGACATGAGAATACCGAATCCGGCCATCAGCGTCACCATCGACGTCCCGCCGAAACTCACCAGCGGCAGCGGTATCCCGACCACCGGCACAAGCCCGGTGACCATCGCGGAATTCACGAAAACATAGACAAAAAACGTCAGGCTGATCGATCCGGCCAGCAACCGACTGTAGGTGTCGTGGGCCTGCACGGCGATGAACAGGCCACGACCTATAACAAACATGTATAAGGCGAGCAGCACCAGCACGCCCAGCAGACCGAATTCCTCGCCGAGCACGGCGAAAATGAAATCCGTGTTGCGCTCCGGCAGAAACTCGAGCTGCGCCTGCGATCCATTGGTCCAGCCTTTGCCGAACAGCCCGCCGGAACCGATCGCGATCTTTGACTGAATGATGTTGTAGCCCGCACCCAGCGGGTCACCCTCCGGGTCGAGCAGGGTGATCACGCGCTGCTTCTGGTAGTCGTGCATGAAGTACTGCCAGAACACCAGTGCACCCGGCAGTGACAGGGCAAACAGTGCCGCAATCAGCCGAAACGACAGGCCGGCCAGCACCACGACAATGATGCCCGACGCCGCAATCAGCAGCGACGTGCCGAGATCCGGCTGCTTTGCGATCAGCACCACCGGCGCTGCGATGATCACTCCGAGCACAAGGATCGCACCCGGCTTGGGCGGCATGGCACGGTCGTGCAGGTACCAAGCTGCCATCATCGGCACGGCCAGCTTCATAATCTCCGACGGCTGGAAGCGAATCCCCAAATCCAGCCAGCGCTGTGCACCTTTGCCGACATCGCCGGTGACCAGCACCAGCACCAGCAGCAGGATGCCACCGATGTAGGCCCACGGCGTCCAGCGGCGCAGAAAATCCGGCGACATCTGCGCGACGACCAGCATCACCAGAAAACCGATGCTGAGTCGCACGACCTGGCTGATCAACATGCGTTCACTTTCGCCGACCGCGCTGTACAGCACCACCAGGCCGGCGGCGCAGATCAGCAGAAGTCCGCCGAGCAGCACTCCGTCGATATTCAGCTCACGCAGCAGGCGCGTGACGTCGAGGATAGGTTGTGCACGATTGACGACGAGTCGCTGCGTGTCACTAAGGCGCATCGTCGTACCCCAGGTAACGGTCCATGATCTGCCGTGCGATCGGCGCGGCCGTGGTGCTGCCGCTGCTGCCGTTTTCGACGATGACCGTCACAGCGATGGTCGGGTTCTCCAGCGGTGCAAAGGCGATAAACAGGGCGTGATCACGAAGCCGCTCCTCAATCTCTTCCTCGTTGTACTCCTCGTCCTGCGCAATGGAAATCACCTGCGAGGTGCCGCTCTTGCCGGCCATCTTGTACTTTGCGCCGAGACCGGCGGCGTACGCGGTGCCGGTGATTTCATGCAGCACGCCAGCCATGGACGCGATGATGTCGTCCCAATAGAACTCGTTGTCGATACCCACGTCCGCCAGTGTTACCGGATCGAACAGCTGCTGCTCACCGCTGATCGGATCGACGGCAAACTGCACCAGTCGCGGCTGTACCGTGGTGCCGCGCGTCGCCATCGCGGCGACGGCCACGGTGAGCTGCAGCGGCGTCGCGGTCATGTAGCCCTGTCCGATCGACGCGATGATCGTCTCGCCGAGATACCAGCGCTTCTGGTCGCGATCGCGAAAAGCATTACGCTTCCATTCGGTGGACGGATTGACACCGGTGCGCTCGCCGTTCAGGTCGATGCCGGTGCGCTTGCCCAGTCCGAAGCGGTCGAGGTAGTCGTGCATCCGGTCGATGCCGAGGTCGTTGGCAATCTCATAGAAGTACACATCGCAGGACTGCTCCACGGCACCGTGCAGGTCGATCAGGCCGTGCCCCTCCGGTTTCCAGTCGCGGTAGCGATGATCGTCGTCCGGCAAGCTGAACCAGCCGCGGCACATGCTCTTGCGCGTCAGGTTGGTGGCACCGGTCTCCAGCGCGGCCAGCGCCAGCATCGGCTTGATCGTCGACCCGGGCGGGTAGGTGCCGAGCACGGCCCGGTTAAACAACGGGCGGTCCGGGTCGGTGGTGACCGCGTCGAACTGCGCCTGTGTCATACCCTGCGCAAACAGGTTCGGGTCGAAGGTGGGCGCGCTGACCATCGCGAGGATGTCGCCGGTGTTCGGATCCATTGCGACGATCGAACCGCGACGGTCCCTCATCAATTCCGCCGCGAGCAGCTGCAGGTCGAGGTCCAGGGTCATGACCAGGTTGTCACCGGGTTCCGGTGGCCGGTCTTCGGGCAGCGTACCGGTCTCGGTGCGGGTCTCCGAACCGATCTGTCGGCCGCGCGCGTTGGTCACGGTGTTGCGCAGACCGGCGCTGCCGTGCAGGAAATCCTCGTAACGCGCTTCGATGCCGATTCGCCCGGTTTGTCGGGTGCCGGCGTAGCGAGCGGCGTCGAGTGTTGCAAGGTCGTCGCGGGTCATCGCACTGACGTAGCCCAACACGTGAGCTACAGCGTCGCCGTTCGGGTAGTGGCGCACCAGTCGCGGCTGGAACTCGATACCCGGGAAGCGCGCACGGTTGACGGCGAAGCGCGCGATGTCCTCGTCACTGAGGCGCGGGTTCAGGGTGACCGGTAAAAAGCGCTGTCGCTGACGACTCGCCGCCTTGATCTCATCGATGTCGTCAGCGTCGATCAGGCCGAGTCCGGCCAGGCGTTGCAGCGTGTCATCGATGTCCTCGACCTGCTCGGGGATCAGCTCAAGCTGATAAGCCGGCAGGTTCTCGGCGAGCACACGGCCCTCACGATCGAGCACAAGGCCGCGGATCGGTGCGACTGGCTCAGTGCGAATCCTGTTGCCCTCGGCACGCGCCGAGTACTGTTCCTGATTGACGATCTGCAGTTGATACAGCCGACTGACCACCGCGCCGAGCATCACCGTTGCGATAATGATCGCCAGAACGATGCGGGCGACGAACAGGCGACGTTCGCCGTGGTGGTCCTTGATGGAATCGAGCAGGGCCACCGGGTCAGCCGCGGCTCGGGGCGCGCATCGTCAGGCCGTTCATGAACATCGACACGAATGGCCATGCGAGAAGACTGATCAGAACCGGCGCCCAGTAGACGCGCTCCGGTGACGAAATGCCGGCGACGCCGTTAATCCAGAACAACAGGAACTGGTACAGCGCCACGAGGCCGGCGACCGACAGCGTGAGCTGTAGCAGCGGGAACATGCGCATCAACAGGTGGAATTTCACAGTCAGGAATACGACGAAACTCATTGCCAGTGCATGCTGCCCCAGGTAGGTTCCCTGGACAACGTCGAGAGTGATACCGGCGAGCCAGGCCGTGCCGACGCTGTAGCGTTGCGGCATGCGCATCGACCAGTAGATCAGCAGCATCAGCACCCAGTCGGGCCGGAAGGCATTTATCGACGCCGGCAGCGGCAGCATCGTCAGTGCCACACCGGCGACCAGCGTCGCGATCATCGTGCCGCGCAAGTCTCTAGTCGCCATCCGTCGCCCCATTGTCCGGGTCTGCGGCGCCCGCCGAGTCGCTGTTCATATAGATCAGCATGACCTCGCGGACCTGGTTAAGCGACGCCTCGGGTACAGCCGTGACTTCGGCGAATTGCTGCTGCGGTATCCGGTTAACCGTGGCGATGCGGGCCACCGGATAGCCCGGCGGGAAGGCGCCGCCGAGTCCGGACGTGACCAGCAGGTCGCCCGGCTGGATATCGGCATTGTTGGGTAAAAACGGCAGGTCGAGGACGTCGAATTGCCCGGTACCGAAGGCAATCGTGCGCAGACCGTTGCGATTGACCTCCACCGGCAGCGCGTGATCCGGATCGCTGATCAGAATCGCCTGCGACGTGTTCAGGCCCGTCTTCAGCACCTGACCGAGCACGCCTTTGGCGTCGATCAGCGACTGGCCCTCATACACACGGTCGCGGGTGCCGACATCAATGACGATGTTATGGCGGAATGGATTGGCGTCGACTGAGACGATGCCGGCGACACGCACATCACCGCTGATTCGATCGCGGGCTTCGAGCAGGTCTCGCAGGCGCGCATTCTCTGCTTCGAGCGCCAGCAATTGCTGGAGTTCAGCACGCGTCAGGCGCTGCTGCACGCGCAGGCGGGCGTTTTCCAGTTCCAGGTCGTTGCGTGAGGTTGTGCTGTCAACCATCCAGCCCCAGACACGCGCCGGCGTGTCGACGACGACCTGCAGAGGATAGACAACGACGCCGATGGCGCTGCGCACGGCGTCCAGCTGCTGGGTGCGATGGTCGTAAACCATCAGGATGAGACTCAGGACCAGCAGAGCGACGGTACGCACTCCCAGGGCGGGAATGCGCGCGACATCCGTGTGACCTGTGCGTGCCACTGTCCTAGGCGATCACGGCTGCGCGACGTTTGTCATGGCCGCGCATCGGCCTCAGTCGAGGCCGAAGACCGTCGGCCCGTGCTCGTCGATGAGCTCGATAACGCGGCCACCGCCTCTGGCCACACAGGTCATCGGGTCGTCAGCGATGACGACCGGGAGACCGGTTTCTTCCATCAGCAGTTTGTCGAGGTCGCGCAACAGCGCACCGCCGCCGGTGAGCACGATGCCGCGCTCGGCGACGTCGGCACCAAGTTCCGGCGGCGTCTGCTCCAGCGCTTCCTTGACGGCGCCGACGATGCCCTGCAGTGGCTCCTGCAGCGCCTCGAGAATCTCGTTGCTGTTCAGCGTGAAGCTGCGTGGTACACCTTCTGACAGGTTGCGGCCCTTGACGGAAATCTCCAGCACTTCGTCTCCGGGGAAGGCCGAGCCGATTTCGTGCTTGATGCGTTCCGCGGTCGCTTCACCGATGAGGATGCCGTAGTTGCGTCGGACGTAGTTTGTGATCGCCTCGTCGAAGCGGTCGCCGCCGATGCGAACCGAC
The DNA here is from genome assembly GCA_039025835.1 of Pseudomonadota bacterium. Classification (GTDB taxonomy): domain Bacteria; phylum Pseudomonadota; class Gammaproteobacteria; order Steroidobacterales; family Woeseiaceae; genus UBA1847. The sequence continues at coordinate 34,918 of JBCCNM010000015.1, forward strand.
GACGCGTAGACAATACCGTTCAGCGAGATAACGGCGACTTCGGATGTGCCGCCACCGATGTCCAGCACCATGGAGCCGCGTGCTTCGTGCACCGGCATGCCGGCGCCGATTGCAGCGGCCATCGGTTCATCGATCAGCATCACCTTGCGCGCACCGGCACCCTCCGCGGATTCACGGATCGCACGACGTTCGACCTGTGTGGACCCGTACGGCACACAAATCAATACACGCGGACTGGGCTGGAAGTAGCGCTTGCCGTGGGCCTTGCGGATGAAGTGCTGCAGCATTTTCTCGGTGACCGTGAAATCGGCGATGACGCCGTCTTTCAGCGGGCGGATTGCCGAGATGTTGCCCGGGGTGCGGCCGAGCATGCTTTTCGCGTCTGCACCGACGGCCTCCACAACCCGGCCGCCGCGGCCCGAGTCCTCCTTGATGGCCACCACGGATGGCTCATCAAGAACGATGCCGTTGCCCCGCGAATAAATAAGGGTGTTGGCGGTACCAAGGTCGATGGACAGGTCATTCGAGAAATAACCCAGGATGTTCTTGAGCATGCGTGGCGGAGCCGGAGACGAGTTAACCGGCGTAGTCTAATAATGCCCACGACATTGCACAAGGCGGCGTGTATCATTGCCGGCGCTTCGTCGGAAGCGTTCCAACACCGGCTTTTTAAGCGAAAAAACCCTATGTCACTCGAAAAAGAACAGGTCCAGCACATCGCGA
>JBCCNM010000016.1:0-34936 GCA_039025835.1 Pseudomonadota bacterium
GCGACGCGAAACCATACCGAAGCTTCCGCGTTAGCCGCAAGCAGACAAACCGCCCGGAGAATAACAATGCATGCCGCCTGGTTTGACGATTTCGGACCTGCCGACAAGGTCTTGGAGACCGGTGACAGATCAACGCCGGTCGCTGGCGGCGGCGAGGTGTTGGTTCGCCTGCACACCAGCGGCATCAACCCGTCTGACGTGCGCAAGCGTGCCGGCAGTTTTCCGGAACTGCTCGATGACGGTTTCGTCATCCCGAACAGCGACGGCGCCGGCGTGATCGAGGCGGTTGGCGTGGGCGTCGACAGCTCGCGAATTGGCCAGCGGGTCTGGGTCTACCAGGCGCAGTACCAGCGACGTTTCGGCACGGCTGCGCAGTATGTGGCCATCGACAGCCAGCGCGCACCGCGTCTCGCGGACAACACCGAGTTCGACGTCGGCGCCTGCCTCGGCATTCCGGTGATGACCGCGCACCGCTGTGTGTTTGCTGACGGCGACGTGAAAGACGCCACCGTATTGATCACTGGCGGTGCCGGACGGGTCGGTTTTTACGCGATCCAGTGGGCGTCACGCGCGGGGGCTACGGTGATCGCGTCGGCGAGCAGCGAGGATGATGCCGACGCCTGCCGCGAGGCCGGTGCGAAACACATCGTTAATCACCGCGACCCGGACTTCGCGGAACAGGTTATGACGGCGAACAAGGGGGCGGCTGTCGACCGCATTATCGAAGTCGATTTCGGATCCAACATCACCGTCGCTGCCAAGGTCATCCGGCTCGGCGGCACGATCGCCACCTACGCCTCCGCCCTCGACCCGACGCCGACGGTGCCGTTCTACGACCTGATGTACAAGGACGTCACGATTCGCACTGTGATCGTCTTCGGCATGCCGGAATCCGCCAAGGATCACGCCGTGGCCGACATCGAGCGCGCCCTGTCGAAGGGCCGACTGATTCATCGGGTTGCGGAGACAATGCCTCTGAAGGACATCGTGCGCGGCAACGAACTGGTTGAGTCCGGGTTTGGCATCAACGCCGGTGAAAACCGGCTTCGCGGCGGCGTCATTCTGGAGATCGACTGACGTTGTCCGACAGGTGCAGTTCGTACCACGCTGTGTCCCAGTAGCGTCCGAACTTGTAACCCACCTCGCTTAACACCGAGCAGCGGTGAAAACCCAGCGACTCGTGCAGATGCACCGACGCCTCGTTCGGCAGGGCGATCACGCCGTAGGCCCGATGCACGCTGCCGAGGTCGGTCAGCAGGCTGAGCAGCGCCTCGTAGAGCAGCCGGCCATGACCGTGACCCGCGCAATCCGGCGCAAGGTACACTGTGGTCTCCACGGATCGATCGTAGGCGGGCTTGGGCCTCAACGGCTGGCTGGAGGCGTAACCCACGACCGTGTCATTGGCGATGCCTACCAGCAGTGTGTGCCGGGTGCCGGGTCGGAATCGGTCGAACCACGCTTGTCGCTGCGGCACGGAAAACTCACGCGTATCAAAGGTGGAATGCGTATCCCGGATGTAGTGGTTGTAGATCGCGGTCAGCCGGGGCAGGTCTTCCGGCGCGGCTGCCCGAATCTTAAGGTCCGCTGTCACTCCGGCCGGTACCTGAGGCCGACATTGAACGAGACGTCCGGCGCCGAATTCACCTTGATGTCCTCGCCCACCGCGAGGCTCAGCACGAACTTTCGATTCAGCCGGATATTGCCGCCGAAAGTCAGTGTCCACGACAATTCCCCGAGTTTTTCGATGTCACTGTCGTAGACAGCCGTACGCAGCGTTGTCTGTGCATTGAGCTGAATGCGGCGACTCATGTCGATGGCCAGACCACCGGACAACTGACCGAGGTAGCGTTCGTAGCGGCTGGCGAGGATATCCGGCTCTGACAAGTAGGCGACGCTCGCCCGGTAAAAGGCGCTCAGATCGCTGTTGCCGCCCACTTCCCGCAGGTCGCCGGCGACGCCCACCGCCAGGTCAAAGCCACCGCTGCCGAGGAAACGATCGGCATCGCCGGTCGGGAGTTTTGCACTGACGCGCAGTGCGCGCTGGTGCGTGGCCGTCGAATCGATATCGAAGCCGGCATACAACCGGATATCCCCGAGACCGTTTGCGCTGTTGGTGAAATTGATGACCTCGCCGGTCTCGTTGCTGTAGCTGAACTCGAGCACGTCCCGAGGTCGCTCGTCGCGACTGCCGTCGGGAAGCTGGAAGATGTCGTGCCAGGTGTCGATCAGGGAATCGAGATTGCCGGAGGCGTGGCCGACCCACGGAATCTCGATGCCGACCTCGATGCCGTCGCTGACGCCGGCGCGTAAATCGACGGTGAAGCGCGAAGACTCGCCGTCGAGTATCAGGCGCTCGTCTCCGCGCTCCTCGACGATGGCGTGGCTGGCGGTTATGAACGACGCATCGACGCGGAATTTTCCGGGTTCGAGCAGCAGGCCGCCTTCATCGATTGCGGGCAAACCGAAGCCACCGGTCAGCGGCGCATTGTCATCTTCCGGCAGAGTATCGGCGCTGGCACCGGCCGAAACAGCCAGCAGCAGCCAAAAGGGCAATCTCACTCGCCGAGCGCGGCCGGCGAAAACAACACGCCGAAGAGCTGGCACCAGATGACGACACTGCCGTACTCCGCGACATCGGTGCCCTCAGGCAGCGGGTAATTCTGGTTGCCGACATTGCCCTTGAGCTTGCCGAGGTTCAGGTAGCCGCCATCAACCACGTCGTCAGCCGTCATCGGCGACGGGTGCTTCGCGAGGTAGACGTAGAGATCCGGACCGTTGGTGACCCGGAATTCCTCAAAGCGGACCACGTTATTGCCGTCCGGCAGGGCGTACAGGGTCGCGGTGCCCTCGCCTTTGTGTGCGGCATCTGCATCGACGAACTGGCCCTGCGACACCACGCTCGGCGTCTCCGGCATGCTGTCGGTCATGGCCTTGTCGGCCATGCTTGCCGCCGCGGCAAGAATCTCGCTCTTCATCGCCTGCCGCTTGTCGTCGGGCATGGCCATAACGCCGTCCATATTGAAGCTGCCGTCGTCTAGGACAAAGTCGAAGGACTCATCCACGGTACGATCGATGAACAGCGGTGAGAACAGGAACCAGCCCAGGATAAGTACAATGGCAGCGAGAATCGCTCCGGTAATCGCTTTCATAAGGTTGTCTTCGTCAAATAGTCAGTGATGAGGATACAGGTCATGAGTGAACGGCATCAGTGCGATCATCATTGTATCGGCATACACCGACTCTCGCGTTATGCGGCCGTCAGTCAGCAGCCCGAACGCACCGCCGCCCTGCTTGCTGTTCAGCGTGGCGAACACGCGATCATTGGCCTCGCCGAGTTCCATGCCGTCGTCAACGAGCGTCTTTATGGTCGGTGGCAGCGGCAGTCCCATCGTTCGCGACAGCCCGATGTTGTCGCCGGTGCCAAGCACCGCCATCCAGGCTGACGCCATCAGTGCACCGTCGATGACCTCAATGCCACCCTCGAGCCCGACCCAGTAGTCTGCGTCGGCGACCGCCTGCCGGGCGGCCTGCGCACGGTTGATCGCACCGCGACGCGTCTCCTCGTCATTCATCGGCTGGTCCGATACGCCGGAAGCCACGGTGCAGCTTTCAATGTCGATAGCGGTATCGGGAAAGGTCTGTTCGAAGGCTTGCCGTGTGGCGGCCAGCTTGACCGGGTTGGCTGACGATACGACGACTTTCAAGGCGCTGGCTCCGTACGGGACGGGGCGAGTCTAACGCAGCCAGGTCGGGGAAAGGGCCGACACGGGACCTCTGTCATACATTAGGGGGGGGCAATGCATGTAGGGGGGTCGATCCCGTGCCGGCGGGGGGTCACTGCTTTCACACGTAACTCGCTATCTAGATAGCAAGACCCGTGCCAAAAACAGACCCCGGCCGCCGGGACGCGCTGATAACGGAAAATCAAGCACTTACATTTATCGTTTGCCCGAGATGTGTTCTGTTGGTGCATCGATCGGGTGCAGGTGCCGTCAAATACGCACCGCTTTGGCGCCGGGATTCCGACGCCAGGCGGCTAACTGAAGCTGCCCATCGGCTCATCGATCGTCTGCGGTGGCCGCGTAAACCAGTTGGGTCCGTCGGCGGTCATGTAGATGCAGTCCTCGATGCGCACGCCGAACTCATCGAAGTTGTACAGACCCGGTTCATTGGACAGGCACATACCGGGCGCCAGCGGTGTGGTTTCACCGTGCACGAAATTGACGCTTTCGTGAATGTCCATGCCGATACCGTGGCCGGTGCGATGCGACAGACCGGGAGTCTGGTAGCCCGGTCCGTAGCCCAGCGATTCGTAGAAGCTACGCACCGCGTCATCGACTTCACCGGTCGGCGTACCGATTGCCGCTGCCTCAAAAACGATCGACAGTCCTTTGCGTACGGTATTCCAGACCTCACGCTGGCGCTTGCTGGCCTCGCCAAAGACGAACGTTCGCGAAATATCCGATCGGTAGTTGTGCACGGCACAGCCGCAGTCCATCAGAACGATCTGGCCCTCACGAATCGACTGCGGTGCGTTGGTTCCGTGTGGGTACGCACTGGCCTGGCCGAACAGCGCCATACCCCATATTCCCTCACCACCGAGCGCCGCCTGCGCATCGCGCATCATTGCCGTCACGTCAGCCGGTGTCATGCCGGCTTCAAGCCGTTCGTAGACGTGCTTGTACGCGGTCAGCGTGACCTCGTTGGCTTTTTTCATCAACGCAATCTCGTGGGCGTCCTTGTACATGCGGCACCCGAGCGTCACCGGTGTCGCCGACACGATATCGAGAGCCGGCGCTGCCTGGCGCAGACCGTCAGCTATGAAGAAGCGCACCGTTTCCTCGATTCCGAGTCGGCCTTTCCTGACACCGCGGTCGGTAAGCAACTCGGCCACACGCTGGTACGGACTCTCGTCCTCGTGCCAGGTACGAAATTCAGCCTCGAGCGGCAAGCGCTCGCGCGCTTTCGGCTCCTCGAAATACGGCGTGACGATGCCGACTTCTCCATCGCGCGGAATCACAACGCCGGTCAGGCGTTCACTGCGGCCCCAGCGCATACCGGTGAAATACGTCATCGCGGTGCCGCCCTCCATCAGGATGGCGTCGATGTTGTGCTGCTGCATCAGCTTCTGTGCGTTGCGGATACGCGCCCGGTGTTCGGCGGGTGTGATCGGTGAAACATCACCGGTCATGTCGGCCAGAGTGTTATTGCCTGCCGCCGAGGCGGGGTCGGCGACAACGGCTGCCGTGGTCAGGCCGGTCAGTTTCAGGAATTCGCGTTTACTGAGCTTCATCGGGCGCTCCGACTGGAATCGCCATGAAGCATACAAGAATCAACTCTGCCGGGTGCGCGACGGCACCCGGCAGAGAATTCAGCGCATCAGGCGCAGTCGTTCACGGACAATGCGGCCAGACGGTGTCATGCGATATTCACCCAGCCGGTGATCGATCAGGTAGCTGCCGGTTTCGTCCGGGTTTTGCGACACGCGGATTTCACTGGGGTGGACCGGCGTATCGATGTGTTCCGACAGCAGGTCGGCAATGCTTGGCGGTTCTGCGGCGTACACAATTTCCATCATCCTCTCCTTAGTCCGTGGCTTTCGGCTGTGACAGCCTTTACCTGGAATTCGCGATCAGGATGACGCGCGCCGCGTTAACCGAACCTGAAGGCCTTATGTGAAAAAGGCCTGCAGGCGTGGTGCCGCTATTCGGCGGTTCGGGTGGCCTGCCAGGCCACCGCCCGCCACTCACCGTTGCGGAGTAAAAACGTGCCGGTATTGAAGTAGGTCATGACCGGCTCGTCCGACCCATCGACCGGTGTGCCCACGAGCGTGAACGTGACCACGCCGGTATCGCCGTACACGCGGACCTGCATGTCATCCGCCGAGTACAGCGGTGAGTTTTCGGTCGGTGATTCATTGGCACCGACAGATTCGAGGATTTCAGCCTTGCCACGACGCTCGCCGGAGGACGAGGTGTAGACAAGGTCGTCCGCCCAGAATCGCTGGTGCGTCTCGACCGCGTAGGCATTCGAAAGGAAGTCATCGACGAACGCGCCAAGCTCCACGCTGACGTTCGTGCGAGTAGCCAGTGCATCGTCGAGCATGTCGATCAACTCGTCACGCGAGTACTGATACGCGTTCCACTGATTCAGTTCGGCAACCTCCTCGATGGCCTTGGCAATCGTGATGCGGGCCTCGCGCTCGTTGGGAACCACCAGGTAGCGACGCAGGGGTCGTTTTGCGCTCATCGCGTGCAACGCTGCCTCGGCGACCTCGGTCGGCTCCTTGAACACCGTGCGCGGATTCTCAAGATAGGCTTTCAGGCGCTGATAGCGCGGAAAAAACGGCGACGACTCGTTGATCTCATACTTGTCGGCCATGCGCTGCATGGCGGTGTTGCCGATCTCCGAGTTGTAGTTACCCGGCTCGATCAGGCTGACCGTCACGCCCAGCGGCTCGAGTTCCTGCGCCAGTGAATCCGACAGCGCCTCTACCGCGTGCTTGCTGGCGCTGTACTGGCCGATCCCCCAGCCCGACAGCACACCCGATATCGAGCTGATGGTGTTGATGTGACCCTGCGACTCGATAACCATCGGGGCGAAAGCCTTGGTCACGCGATACACGCCGAGCAGGTTCACGTCCATCATCCACTCGAGTTCGGTCACCGGTACAACCGCAATCGGCCCGCCGGTAAAGACGCCCGCATTGTTGACGATGCCATAGAGCCCACGCCCCTCACTGCGAATAAACTCGACCGCCGCATCGATGTCGGACTGGATGGTCACGTCGAGACGCACCGATGACATATTGTCGATCCGCTCGAGTGCCTCCAGGTCTTTCTCCTTCCTCGCACCGGCATAGACGTAAAAGCCATTGTCGGCGAGCATCTCAGCAATCTCGCGACCAATGCCGGTCGATGCACCGGTGACGAGCACCGCCTTCTGTTCGACGTGATTGTCAGCGAGCACGGCCTGCGGCAGGGCCGCAAGCAGCAGCAACGCTGCGATGACCAGATATCGTTTCATGCTAATCCCCTGTGTTCACCCGCACGGGCACTCTGCGGATACTAGCGAAACTTGGACAAGGTGTAAGCGCAACCCGAGTGCAAACTGGCATTCGGACGAGCTCGGTGCCAACCTAGACAGCCTTGTTCGCTTGAGGATTTAAACATGCGCCGCTGCCGAGCTTGCCTGTTGCTGGGGGTCTTTTTGCTGGCCTCCTGCAAAAACGATGAAGCCGTGGTTCCCATACTACCGCTGCCCGCCGGATCCTTAAGCGTGGGATCAACTAACATGGAAGTGAAGGACGACTTCGCCACCGTCACCGGGGATGACATGCACCGCATCCTGATCGGGCAGTCCGTCGAGGACGGTCCGTTTCTGTCGGACATCATGAAATACCCGGAGTCTGCCTGGCGCGTGGACGTCGACATCCCGGGTGACGCCGTCGTGTACGGTCCCGCCGCGGGTACGACGATGCCGGTCAGCCTGTTCGTCACCTATCCTGCGCGCGAGGACTCTGAATCCGAGCCCTACATCTTTCCTTACCTCGACTCGATCAACAGCGAGTTTCCCAACATGCTGGCACCCGGCGAGACCCCGAGCTTCGCGGACGACTCGACGCGCTTCCCGCTCATCATCCTTGCGCACGGTTACTCGGCCCACGGAATTTACGATGTCGATCACGCGCATTCGCTGTCGCGCCAGGGCTACATTGTTGCCGTGCTGTTTTACGGTGACCTTCGAACGGTGGAGCCCGACAGCTGGAACCCGCACACGGGATTTCTGCGCGCCCGCATGACTCGCGCTGTTATCGATGCGCTGCTGGAAAGCGAGGACTTCGGCGATCGCATCGATACCGGCAACATCGGGATTTCCGGCCACAGTTTTGGCGGCTTCACCGCGCTCGCCCTCAACGGCGGACGCTATCTCGACGATGTTGCTACCGTCCACGACCCGCGCATAACCGCGAGCGTCATCGCGGCACCCTGGGTGGGTCACACGCATAATGGCGACGACGTTTTTGCTTTTGGTCAGCAAAACGAGGGGCTTGGCCGGGTTTCCACCCCGGTGCTGAGTTTTTTCGGTACCCGTGATACAGACACCACAGCCGAATTCATCCTGCCAGCGATGCAGCGTTTGTCCGGTCCGACCTACGTGGTTGAACTGGTGGACCAGCCGCATGTGTTCGAGGGGGGATCGTGGCAGGACCGAGACAACTGGGAGCTGTTGTTTTTCAATGCCTACCTGAAACAGGACCCGGATGCGTTGAGGCAGCTGCAGTTCGGCGAATCAATGGACGGCGGCAACGAGGATCGACAGCTGTTCGATTACCAGAAGCTGGCGGGTACGGCACCGTAAACGTAAGCTGCACAGCAGCCAACAATAACAAGGAGAGCGGGATGGGCGACTTCGGATTTATCGGACTGATTCACCTGGCGCTGGTGATCTATGCACTGATCCAGATTTTTGGCAGCTCTGCCAGCACCGGCGGCAAGGTGCTGTGGACGGTCATCGTCGCACTGTTTCCCCTGGTCGGCCTGATCATCTGGTTTCTGATGGGCCCGGGCACGCCGAAGAAGTAGCCCGCCGTGTATTCGGGCGATTGTCGGTGGCGATCGGCTTGGGGATTGCGCCGGTCAATTCGCCGCTTGGCCGGACAGACGTGAGCTGTTCCTAGACAGCACGTTCGGTGCCGTCGCCAACTATCCACAGTACCTTGCCCTCGCCTACATGCTCCGGCGCTTCGCGTTCATCGACGGTGATTGATATCCGTCTGCCCTCCTGAATGCGAAGCTCGTCGAAGCGCTTCGCCTCGACAAAGAATTCCAGCTCGCCGTACTCCTCGAGCCAGACGGCGTCGTAGCCTTTGTCAATATCGAGATGGTGTGTGTAGGACACAACGCCGACGATCGTGGCCGGCAGATTGCCCAGTGCCTGCCGGTTCTCGGCCTTGCTCTTTGCCGTGGTCCTGTCCGAGCTACTGTTGGATAACGCCGCTGCAAGCTGGATAGGCCAGAGCAGCAGGGACGCGAGCAGAGTCGAAGTCGGATTTACCGGGATGGTTTGACGTCGGATCGTGATGAATTGCACCAGCATGTTAAGCACAGCGAGACCCAGCCAGGTGCTCAGCACATCGCCGATGGCCACGAAAAACCAGGCCACGATAAACATCGGATAAACCAGGACAAACAGCGGGAAACCCCAGCCATAGTGCGGACTGCGATACAGCACAAGCGAGGCGAAGGCGACGTAGATCACAACCGACAGGCAGAATGCTGTCATGCTCATGGTCCCGGGCCTCGTCGATCGTGAGCGGTGAGTATATCGTGGGCCGGTTCGGCGAAACGTAACCGTGCGTTGCAACAGCGACCCGGCGCTGTGCTTACTGGTAGCGTTTCAGCTCGTCGATCAATTCCTTGCAGGCATCGAAGAACAGGGCCTGGACGTCGCGAGGCGTAAACGACCTTGTCATCATGCTTCGCAAACTGAACAGTCTGGATAGACCTTCTCTGAAGGCCATCGATCGACGCACCTTCAAAAGCTTGACCGTTTTCCCGGACTCCAGGTGATAGAGCCGAGCTCGTAACTCGATCCTCGGTCTGAACATGATGGGCGCCACGACACTTGCATCGAGGAGATCGGCCCTCACGATCATAGCGTCACCCAGGCGATAATCCGGAACGTATATCTCAAGGCCGAGATCGGTGGGCCGGGTATCAGTCACCTCCCCGGAGTGCGGCGCGCCAAATATTTCCTGCAGCTCTTTTAGCAGAACGTCGTCCATACCCTCTTCCGTCGGAACAACCACAATCGACATCAGTTATAGGCGGGCTTTCCTGGACCAGAAGAGTTTTTCGAACATAAACGGCGGCTGTACGCTCTGCGTCAGATCGGCACGGCAGTGCACACTGAATCAGGAACCCGGGGTATCGGCGTACGAATCCGCGGGTACAAGACGCTACTCCTGCTCGTGACGGCTTTCGAGGTGCGCCAGGTCGGTAATCAGTCGATCTTTCTTGAACTGCAGTTCTTCGAGCTCGTCGTCGCTCAAGCCACCGTCATCGACGGCGGCCTCGATCTGCTTATTGATCGCTTCGATGCTTTGTTTGACGGATTCGATTGTCGCGGCCGATGCCGCCTTGTCGAAGATCACCGCCTCGGCCGCCGGTGCCGACTCATCCGGCAGTGTCCGCGCCACCACCGGTATCACCGGCTTGTCCGTATCCTGCGGTCGCTGGTTCATAAAGCTCGGCGAGACAATTTCGATACCGGCGTGGTGCAGGCAATCGAGCATTTCGGTTCGCAAGCTGGAGCGCGCCGAAATCAGGCTGCTGACATCGGTCAGCAGACCAGCCACTTTATACTGCACCGAAAAGTCACCCAGCTCCCGGACGTGGACGAAGACATCGGTCAACCCGGCGCGTTCGGCAGCCTCGCTGAGCGACTGACGAACCTTCTGGTGCGGAATGTCATAGCCGAGTGACACCTCCGCCGAGATGACGGTGCCGGAGGCACGGACAACGTGCAGCGGCTGCGTCACCATACTCAGGTTGGGCACGGTCACCAGGTCGCGGTACTCCGTTTGAATCTCGGTGTGCAGGAGATCCATTTCGGTGACCCGTCCGGTGATGTCACCGAGCGTAATCCAGTCACCCGGTCGCGTGCTGCGGATCACCTTCAGCATGATGCCGGCCATGATGTTGCCAATGAAGGTGGTCGACGACAGGGCGATCGCGGCACTGAGCAGCAGGCCGATCAGGCTCAGGAGCTGGCTTTGCAACGCGTCGCTGATCGGCAGCGCCACGACGATCATCAGGAGCGCCACAAAGGACGACAGCATCATGATCATCTGGAACTTGAACTGCGCGTCTGGCTGATCTTTCCAACGCCGCCGCAGCGTGCGGTTCATCAGGCTCAGAACGATGGTGACGACGAGGATCGTCGCCAGCAAGGGCACAAAGCGATCGAGATCGGTGGCGAATTCGATCAGGGTTTGCATCGCGTGCAGCACAGGGCAGTGGGCATGCCGGCACTATACACGCATGACCGGAAACAAACCCGGCACCCGCCACGTCCCTGTGGCAGGCACCGGAAGGACACCACTTAGAAGTGGAAGCGGAAACCGATGGAGATGACGTCGCTCTCGGTTTCCTCCAGCTGGTAGCGCGTCCAGTCGCCGACCAGGCTGAAGTTTTCGGCGAGTTCTACCTCGGCGCCGCCGCCGAAGTAGAAGTAGCCGTCATCCTGTGCTTCACGGATGAACTCATCAAAGATCGATTCGCCGTCGTAGAAGAACAATCCACCGCGTCCGAGCAGGCGGAAATTCGGCGAGATCCGTGCGCCGACATTGGCACCGAGGTACCAGCCATCAGCGTCAAGCCGGAACCGGCCCGGTGTGTCTTCTTCAAACGTGCCGAAGCGGTGGTAACCCGCCTCCAGTCCGAAGCTGTCGCTGAAATCGAAACCGGCACCAATGCGATAGGCGGTACTGTCCTCATCAACATCGATGAGACCAAAGGAATCATTCAGTGTCGCGTTGCCCAGCGTCGCGGTGACATAAGGTCCGCTTTCAGCCAGGGCGCTGCCCGACACAGCGACCAGCAGGGCTGCGATGGCTGCTTTTTTCACGTTTCTCTCCTCCCAGATGAACGTCGACCCGGTGTCGACTTAAAGGGAGTATTGATCTTCGAACCTGAAAGCAGCCTGAACAGCAGTTCAGCGGGGTTGTTCGCAATACCGCGGTGCCGGGCGTACCATGGTGCTGCACGGCGCTTCGGGGGGGAGACCGTGCCTCGATAAAAAGAGCAGGGGATTCACGTGAAGATCATCACCGATCACAAGGTGCTGCCGAAGCCCGCGTTGCTGTCCATCGCGACGCTTGGCTGGGCCTTTATGCTGTTCATGGCGTTTGTGGTGCTGGAGGACTCTATCGAACGCGCCGGCTTTGGCTTTGTTGCGCTGTCCGGAAACATTCCGGCAGAGATCAATCCGTTCATCGATCGTTACACGGCGAATCCCTGGCAGACGATCGGGCATTGCGTGGCCGGGGCCATCTTCGCGGTGCTCGGACCACTGCAGTTTGCGTCGCCGCTGCGTCGCAAATTTCCGATCGCTCACCGCATCAGTGGACGCATCTTCCTGCCGGTCGCGATCGTGTCCGGAATCTTCGGCCTAACGATGTCGGTGAGTTTTCCGATGTTCGGTTTCAGCTACAACCAGATCATTGGTGTCGCCGCTTCGGCGTTCATGATCTTTGCGTTTGTGCACGCCTATCGACTCGTCCGCCAGCGGCGTTTTGCCGAGCATCGGGAGTGGATGATGCGCGGTTTCGCAACCGGCATGGGCGTCGCTCTGTTTCGCGTGTTGCTGGAGTACGTCCTGCAGCCTGCCGGCATGAGTTTCGTCGATGCCTGGAACGTGGTGACCGCCGTCAGCTTCCCGATGACCCTCGGTGCCGCTGAGATCTGGATACGGCTGACGCGCCCGAAACGCTCAGTCGATAAGACCGTCCCGGCGGGCGTCCAGCCACAGGCGTAGGTTCGCCGTCACGAACTCGGCAGCATCCTGCTGCACAAAGTGGCCGGCACCCGGCACGGTGATCAGGGTCAGATCGCTGTCGATCCAGTCCCAGGTGTTGTTCAGGCCATCGGAGTGCAGCGCAACGTCCTCGAGACCGTGAAACATCAGCGTCGGAATCTCGATGTTTGGCGTCTCCGGCCAGTTGCGCGGTTCATCAGCCCAGAGATCCGGGTAGTTCTGTTTGTAGTAGGCCAGCATGGCATCGAAATTTGAGCGTTCGAAAGCCTCAACGTATTTCGGCTTTGCGTCCGGGTCGGTCACCCAGCCGGACAGCGTCTGCGGCGTCATCGGGTAGCCAAAGAAAATGTCCGGATCGTCCGGCGAGCCCTCACGGAACACTTTTGCGTAGCCCGCCTGTGCGAGCGCCTGGGGATTGTTTGCCATCGCCTGGGCCATGCCCCTGGGGTGCGGCAGGTTCAGAATGACGAGCTGGTCAACGAGCTCGGGCGCTGCAAACGCCGTACTCCAGGCCACCACTCCGCCCCAGTCGTGTCCGACAATCGTTGCGCTGTCCTCGCCAAGGTGTCGGACCACCGCGATGACGTCTGCGACCAGCAGACGCATATCGTAGTTTTCGACACCGTCGGGTGCATCACTCTTGTTGTAGCCGCGCTGGTCGATGGCAACCACCCGATAACGATCCGACAAACCGTCCATCTGCTGGCGCCAGCTGTACCAGAAGTCGGGAAACCCGTGGATGAACACAACCAGCGGACCCGATCCGGCTTCCGCATAGTGAATTTGCACACCGTTGCTGTCGGCAAAGCCAAAGCTGATCCCGGCACTCGTTGCTGGTGAGTCGGTCGCGTCGGCGATGGCGCTGTCAGTGGCGGGCTCGTCGCTGCTGCAGGCGGCCAGCAACACGAAGGCGGCGATGGCCAGGTTGCGGATACGCATCTCTCTTCTCCCCAAGGTCGACGAGACCCACTGTACCGCGGATCGCCTCAAGTGGCGGGGCTGTTTTGCCTCAGCCCGCGCTCGCCACCACCAGCAGCGGCCCCGCCGAGACCACGACACCGCCCGGCTTCTCGCGAGTAATCGCGAACGCGACCGGGTCGTCCACCGAGAGCTTCGCCGTAATCGGCACGATCACGTCACCGGTGCCGGTGGGGATATCGAAAACACCGCCGTCAACCGGGTTGCTGTCGCGATCAGGGTCGACAACCCAGAGCTGGTACTGCGACTCGGCCGGGTCATTGACCGGCATTCCGGCGAGACGCAGGTAGCCTTCCTGGCGCTCGTCGTTCCAGACGACATCGCCCGTGACCCGGGCATAGCGCGGATCTTCGGGCGGTGCCCACGGCAGGGTTTCGGTGCCTGCCGCGGCCAGCAGCTCGCTGCGCGCATCGATCGGCGACACCACCTCGTCGCCCGGGTCAACCAGCACCGTGACCAGCAGGGCCAGCGCCAGCATGGCGGCGACCGCCCAGCCGGGCTCGAAGCCGCGTCGTCGTATCGGCAGATCGACAACCGTATCGTCAGCAAAGTATCGCTCCGCGTCGGCCTTCAGCTTGTCCTTGAGGTGCTGCGGCGCATCCTCGGTATCCCGGGACGCACTCAGCGCAAAAGCGTTCGCCGCGGCTGCAGCCGCCAGCTCGTAATCATCAATACCGGCATAGCCGTGCTTGTCCAGCAGTGTCTGCAGCCTGTCCGCCTCATCGGCAGACAGTCCTTCGGTTGCACGCCGGACCAGCAGGTCCTCGATATCCGCATGCCTGTCGTTCATGTTGACGTCCTGTCGGCGCGCGCCGGCTCACCCAGCGCGTCGCGTATTTTCGTTAATCCCCGTGTCATGTAACTCTTGACCGTCCCGAGCGGGATACCGGTCTCCTTTGCTATAGCCCCATGTGACATTCCGAGCCAGGACGACATGTTGATCACCTCCTGCTGCTCGGGCTTGAGTGTTTTCAGCACATCGACAACGCGCTGCGTCTCTGCGGACGCTTCCAGGACACGCTGTCCGTCTTCGCTTAATGCCGGCTCCATCTCGTCCAGCGGCTCCGACAACGGCTCTCGATCCAGCTTGCGTCGCCGGTCGATCAGACGCCGCCTTGCCAGCATCGATACAAAGGTCGCCTCGCCCGCCTTGGCCGGATCGTAGGTAGCGGCGCGCTCCCACAACTCCATGAATATTTCCTGCACGGCCTCTTCAGCGTCCGCCTCGTTGGACAGGAAGCGTCGTGACAACGACCAGACGAGACCGCTGTAGGTCTCGATGCACTCAGACACCGCGTGTTGGTCGCCGGCGGCAATACGTTGCAGGGTTGTCGTCAAAATCCGGTCCTTGAAGCAGAAACGGACGGTAGCCTGAGCCACCGTCCGGTAAGAGCTTAGCGAGTGTTCAGCGCTCTAGCGAGACATGGCACTCATCTGACCGCCGTGCAGCGAGTCATTCACATCATCCAGTGCGTAGCGCAGACGCCAGGCGCTCGTGCGTGCATTGTTCGTGTCGGCCGCCTGCTCGAGGCCGACCTGCAGACGCATGCGTTCATCGGCGTTCAAACCTCCGCTGCGGATCAGCTCTTCGGACACCGCCTTGTAGACTGCGACGGTCGCCGATGCATTGCCGTGGTTGAACATCGGCACACCCTTGTCGATCGCGCGTCGAATGGCGTCTGCGGAATCGCTACGCGACATCTGTGCCGGCGGCAGGATGACGCGATCAATGACGTGCACAACACCGTTGCTGGCATCGATGTCGGTCGCGACGATGCGGGCGTTCTCGATGTTAAAACCGCCTTCGGTCTGGCTGATGACAGCATCAACACCGGCGAGGGTCTCAAGACGAGCGCCGTCTGCCAGCGCGCCTGAGCCGACCTTTCCGGCAATCACGTGGTATTTGAGGATCGTCGCTAGCTGGTCCTTGTTCTCGGGCTTCAGCAGCGTCTCGATCGTACCGGCCGGCAGAGCCGAGAAGGCCTCATCGGTGGGTGCGAACACGGTCAACGGGCCGTCGCCTTTCAGCGCGCCGGCAAGCCCGGCTGCCTTTGCGGCTGCAATCAGCGTTTCGAAGGTGCCGGCGTTAGCCGCGGTGTCGACGATGTCCATTTTTTTGCCGTGGCCGGCGAGTGCCGGCGCGGTCAGCGTCAGCGTAGCGAGGACCATCCATACATTTTTAAACAGTTTCATTGGGGGCTTCCTGGTGTTAGTTACAGGACCGCAGGGGGATGCGGGCTTGTGTATGTATTCGAACCGGCGCCCGGTTTGGATGCAATTGTGGGAAAAAAATCGACGCCTCGGCGTTGCCGCGCAGAACCTTTGCGAGTCCGGCCTATCGAAGACCCTGGGGAGAGCAAGTAAGGGGACAGCTATGAAATGGCTACAAGTACTCGGCATGCTGCTGTGCAGCGCTGTCGTGATGGCGCCGGCGTACACACACGACGGTGACGGTGGTTGTATGCAGGGTGCGATGGCGCAGTTCGGCCGCTACATCGGCGACTGGCGCATACGGGACGAGTCGCTGTCGCAGGACGGCAGCACCTGGACTGAAGGCACCGGCGCACGCTGGCGGTTTGAGTGTGTCGGCAACGGGGTGGCCGTGCAGGACTTCTGGATGCCGTTTGGCGGTGGCTACGGCACGAATCTGCGCACCTACAATCCGTCCAGCGATCGTTGGGAGATCGTCTGGGCGGCGACCCAGCAGTCGGGGCTGCAGCGCATCAGCGCGCGGGAAAACGACAAGGGCGAGGTCGTCATGAGCATCGATTACCCGACGCCGCCGCAGCCCAGGCGCATCATTTTCTTTCCGCCAACCGACGACGGCTGGAACTGGGCCATGCAGTGGTCTCTCGATGACGGCGAAACGTGGATTGATGTTTATCGAATCACGGCAACGCCGTGGAGTGACGACTAGAGTGACGTAGCGACGAGTTCGACGGTCACGTCGAGCTCATCCGCGACCCTCAGGAAACCGCCGAGTGCACTGAAAGGCTCGAGCGCAAAGTCCGCGTGCGACACGGTGATCGCAGCGCGCACCGTCATTTCGCCATCTTCTTCAACAAGCTGCGCCGGCACGAGAAACTCAGCCGTTGTTCCGCGCACTGTCGCGGATACGGAAAAAACGCCGGGCTCTGCGGGCCGGACCGACAGCGTGATCCAGGCGTGCTCTTGCGGTGCCAGCACTTTCAGCATGTTGGTGTAGGTACCGGCAATATCCGCATCGGACGGCTCGGTGTCGAGCTCGAGACGCTCGCGATGCGCCGCCTTGTCGACGATCAGTTCGCGAACCGCAAATGCAAGGTCGGCACGCGAGCGGTCCGGATCGCCATGCAGCTCGACGATACCCACGAGTGTTTCGCTCGCGACAGCGTGCTCGTGGCCGAGACGGCTGGCACGGCCCGCCTTGCCGACCCTGACCAGCAGCAGGGAGCGCGCCGGATCGACGCGGTAGACACGACCATCGGCATCCGAGTAATCGGGCAGCGGCGCCTGCGACGCCTCGTCGATCATCGGCGTGACCGGCCCGCAGCCCGTCAGCAACAGCGCGACGACCAAGGCGAAGACTCTCACCGGGCCAGAGTCACCGTGAAGCGCACCAGCACATCGAGACCGATCGACTCACCGGTAGACCATTCACCGGTGCCCACGTTGAAGTCGGTCCGCACCAGTGTGACCTCGCCCTCCATCGTCGCGGAGTCGCCGTTTTCGACCCAGGTGAACGGCACAGCAACGGCACTGCTGACGCCTTTCAGCTCGAGCTCGCCGTTTGCGACCACGCCACCGTCTGTGCCGGCCTCGAAGGACTCCGCAGTGAACGACGCCTGGGTGAACTCCGTACCGAACCACGCTGCGTCAAACAACACGGCATTCATGTCATCGTCGCCAAGGTCTGAGCTGGCGAGATTGATCGCGACGGTCAGTTTTTCGCCAACGGTGTAGCTCACGTCGAACTCGGTCACGTCACCCGGCAACGGCGAGCCCTCGAACGAGGCTTCAAAACTCAGGGTGCTGTCATCCGTACTTTGCCAGTCGGCAAGCGCACTGACGGGCAGCAGGAGCAAGAACAGCAGTCGATTTACCATGGCAGCATCCTTTTCAGCGTATGGTTTTTCAGCAGGAAGTGATGACGTAGCGCCGCCAGCACGTGAATCACAAGCACAGCGGCCAGACCGGTCGTCAGCAGCATGTGCACATTGGCCGCAGCCTCGCTGATCGCCTTGTCTGCCGCCATCAGGTCGGGCACATCAAGTCGCTTGAACAGCCGAAACGGAATCCTCGAGGTGTCGCTGACGATCCACCCGCTGACCGGTACGGCCATCATCAAACCGTACAACACCCAGTGGCCGACGTCAGCCGCTCGCTTTTCGATAGCCGTCACCGTGTTGGTGTGTGGCGGGACTCCGGCGCGGAAGCGAAATGCCAGCCGCAACGCGACCAGCAGGAGTAACAGGATCCCGATCGACTTGTGCGTAATGAACAGGTCGAGTTTCGCCGGTGAAAACGGCAGCTCTTCAGCGCGCCAGCCCAGCCAGAGCTGGTAGAAGATGCCGATGGCCATCACCCAGTGGAACAGCTTGGAGACGGGATGCCAGTTGCTTCTAGCCATGGTGTGTTGCGACACAGTATCGGGCCTAAAGTGTCGTGCATCGACCTTCAATGTGCAGTAACTTGATGTAACGATGTGGACATTCACCGGACAGAAACGACCCGACTTTGCGATCGAACCGGAAGACGGCCAGGAGTCCGTCTGGGATTACCCGCGCCCGCCTGAGGTCCGTGAGGACAAGCGACTGATTGAAGTGCTCGCCAACGGCAAGGTCATCGCCAGCGCTAAGCGGAGCCACAAGATCTGCGAGACGGCGAGTCCGCCGACCTTTTACCTGGCTCCCGGCGATGTCGACTTCGACCACCTGGTGCCGGTGCGTGGGGTATCGGTGTGCGAGTGGAAGGGCACGGCGCAGTACTGGGGGCTCGCCGACGATTACGAAAACGCGGTGGCGTGGAGCTACCCGGACCCGTCACCCGGCTTTGCCGACTATCGCAACCACATCGCCTTTTACCCCGGACGGGTCGAGTGCTACATCGACGGTGAGCGCGTGCAGCCGCAGCCCGGTCATTTTTACGGCGGCTGGATCACGCCGGACGTGGTGGGTCCCTTCAAGGGCGAACCCGGGACCGGTCACTGGTAGCGACCGGACCCGCGCGGGCGTGACCGCTAGTTCGCCGGCGCCACCTCGCCGCTGTGATCCTTGAACGACACGCGGAAGAACAGCGAGTACAGCACGGGCACAACCAGCAGCGTCAGCATCGTCGCGAACGCGAGACCGAAGATGATCGTGATCGCCATCGGCTTGAACATCGCTGTACCGCCCCAGAGCAGCGGCGTCATCCCGAGCACCGTTGTCGCCGTGGTCAGCAGAATCGGGCGAAGCCGCTGCTGGCAGGCAGTGATCACGGCATCCTGCTGCGAGCGACCAAACTCGTCCAGCTCGATTGAAATCCGGTCAAGCAGCACGATCGCGTTATTGATGATGATGCCTGACAGCGAGATCAGTCCGAGAATCGTGAAGAAGCCAAACGACGAGTTGGCGACCAGCAGCCCGAAGGTCACGCCGATCAGGCCCAGCGGAATGGTCGACAGGATAATCGCCGGTTTGCGCAGCGAGTTGAACTGACCAACCAACAGCAACAGGATCAGCATGCCGGCAGTCGGCAGCTCGGCCGCGATCGAGGCGTTGGCATCGCCGCTCTCCTCCAGCTCACCACCGATTTCGAACTCGTGCCCTGCGGGCCAATTCCGGGATTGCTCTTCGATCCACGGCACCAGGGTCTCTGCCGCCACGGCTGCGGTCGCATTCGGGTTGAGCTGAACTTTCAGTGACAGCGTGCGGTCGCGGTCGCGCCGCTCGATCATGCCCGGCTCAAAGGTCAGCTCGACATTCGCGACCTGCTTCAGCGGCACGTTGCTGCCGGTCGCCTGCGAGTACACCGTCAGGCCGTCGAGCCGGCTGAAGTCCTGCCGATCAGCCTGCACCGTGCGCAGCGTTACCGGAATCAGGTCGTCATCCTCGCGGTACTGGGTCAGGTCGATACCGGACAGGCTGGCCTTCAGTGAATAGGCTACGTCATCGCTGGTGACGCCGGAGCGCCGCGCCAGTTCCTGGTCGACATCCACCAGCAGTTTTTTGGTTTGCAGACCCCAGGAGTTTTTCACGTCGGACACTTGTGGGATGGTGTACAGGAATCCGGTGATTTGGTCAGCAAGGCGATACAGCGTGTCGAAATCAGGGCCGGACAGACGAACGATGATCGGGTATCCGACCGGGGGACCATTTTCCAGCCGACTGACCTGCGCGGACATGTCCGGGTGTTCGGCTCGCACAAAGTTCTCGATGGACGCGATCACGTCGTCGACATCGCGACCGTCGTGCGTATTCAGGATCACGAAGCTGTTCGCCGGGTTTTGGTTCGGCGGATTGAGGCCGAGGTTAAAGCGTGGCCCGCCGTCGCCGATGAAAGTAAGCCAGTTTTTAACCGGGCCCTGTTCCTGCGTCGCACCGTAGTAGTTGTCGCGAATAAATGCATCAACGTCTGCGATCACCGCCTGGGTCGTTTCGATGGCCGTTCCTAGCGGCAACTCCAGTTTGGCGGTAAACACCGGGTCCTCGGACGGCGCGATGAATTCCTGTCGCACCATGCCCATGCCGTTCATCGCAGCGAAGAACAGCACGCCAACGAGCAGCATGAACACCGTGCGTTGTCGCAGTGCAGACAACAGAAGATTTCGGTACATCGTGTACCAGCGGCCGTCGAAACTCTCCTCTTCACGCTTTTCGATTTTCAGCGCAACGGTGGTGACCATCGGTACAAAGGTCATCGCCAGCAGCCACGATGACAGCAATGCGATCGCGACAACGTAAAATATGTCGGAGGTGTATTCACCGACCGCCGATTACGCCATCGCGATCGGCATGAATGCCGCAGCGGTGGTCAGCGACGAGATCAGCAGCGGGGTCTTCAACTCACTGCCGGCGGCAATCGCTGCCTCAATGCGGCCCATCCCCTGCTCGCGTTTCACGATGATGGATTCTACGATGACGATCGCGTTGTCGACCAGCAGACCGAGCGCGATGATCAGCGCGGTCAATGAAATCTGATTGATCGTGATGTCGAAGATCTGCATCACGAAGAACGACGCGAGAATCGTCGTCGGTATCAGTGAGCCAACGACCAGTCCCGTGCGGATGCCGAGAAACGCGATCATAACCAGCGCCACGATAAGGATGGCCTGTAGCAGACTCGACGTAAACGAGTTGACCACATCATCGACCAGCGCGGCCTGAAACCACACCTTCTCAACGCCGACGCCCCACGGGTAACGGGATTCGAGATCCGGGATCAGGAAGTCGAGACGCTCACCGAGTTTCAGGATGTCGCCGCCCTCGCGCATCGACACCGCGATCGCCAGCGTCGGTTCGCCGTTAGTCCGTGCTACAGCACGAGCCGGGTCCTTGTAGCCGCGATAGACGTTGACGATATCCTCGAGGTAGACCAGTGCGCCGCCGGGAAGCTGGATCACCGTGCGCTGCAGATCCTCGACCGATTCGAAATTACCGGTCGGCTCCAGCGTGATGCGTTCGCGACCGCTCAGGATGTCGCCGCCAGAGGACAGGATATTCACGCTCGCGAGCGACGCGGAGAGCTGCTGCGGCGACAGGCCGAGTTCCGCGAGGCGTGCGTTGCTGTATTCGACGAACACGACCTCTTCCTGCGCGCCGTGAATCGTGACCTTGGCAATGTCCGGCTCTTTCAGCAGCTCATCGCGAAACTCATCAGCCACCGTCTTCAGCTCGGCGTAGGAATAGCCGTCGCCAGACAGCGTGTAGACACTGCCGAACACGTCGCCGAACTCGTCGTTGACCTCCGGAATCCGTGTGCCCTGCGGCAGATCGTTGACGACCGTATCCACCTTGCGGCGCAAGTCGTCGAAGATCGGCCGCATCTCTTTGTACGACTCCTTGAAGTTCGCTGTGATGATCGAAATACCGGTCCTCGACTCGGACACAATATTGTCGATCTCGGGCATCTCCTGGATCTTCTTTTCAATCTTGTCGGTGACCAGCAGCTCCACACGTTCGGGGCTGGCACCCGGAAACTGGGTCGTGATTACCGCGGCACGCACGATAAAGCCCGGGTCTTGCGCCTTAGGCAGCGCCTGGTAGGCAAAGATGCCGGCCAGGATGACCAGCGTAACGACCGTTAACGTGACGCGATTGAGATCAATTGCGGAAGATGTCAGGTTCATGAGCGCGGCAGCAGGACGCGCTGGCCGGCACGCAGAACGGAGATACCGGCTGTCACCACACGATCACCCTCGGTCAGCCCGTCCTGCACTTCGATTCCATCCTGCGTCAGCTCGCCGAGTACCACCGCACGCCGCTCGATAACGGCTTCGCCGGTATCACCATCCGGCTGGGCCACGAACACAAATGTGCCGTTGGGATCGTTGATCACGGTATTCACCGGCAGCACCACCGTGCCACCCGAACCGTCATTGGTGTCGAACTGGAAAGTCACGTCCGCCGCGAGACCGGAGCGCAGCGCAGAATGACTGCCCAGCACGCGGATCACGATCGGAAAAGCGGCAGCACCGGCGGATGCTCGCGCGACCTCGGACACCTCGCCCTGAAAAGACTCATCCGGGATGGCGCTGAAGTCGATCGTGACCGGGGTCCATTGGTCCACGCTGCCGATCAGGCTCTCCGGCAGGTTCATCGTCACCTCGTAGGCATCCCCGCAGCTCACGACGGCGATGGTCTGGCCCGCGGTCACATTTTCATTGATCTCGACGCCCAGCGAGTTGATGGAGCAGTCCGTCTCAGCCGCCAGCGTTGTGTAGGACACGTTGAGTTTGGCGATCTCGAGCGCCTTGGTCGCCGATTCCACAACTGCCTCCGAGGACTCCGCCTGCGCGCGCGCTGCCTCCAGGTCGTTCAGCGAGGCGTTGTCATTCGCGTACAAGCCCTTGGTACGCTCGTAGTTGGCGCTGGAGCGACGATTGTTGGCCTGCGCTTCGATCAGCGATGCCTGTGCCTGTTGTTGCTGCAACACATAGCTCGCCGCATCCAGCTCAGCGATGGTTTCGCCGGCGGCCAGACCCTGGCCAATCTGCACCGGCAGGTCTATCACGGTGCCGGTGACTTTGAAGCTCAGTCGCGACTCGAGGCTGGACTTGGACGTGCCCGAGAATGTGCGTCCGCGGAACACGTTATCGTCGCTGACCGAGATCACACGTACAGGACGCAGGCGCTCCTCTAACTCCTCGGCTTGCTCGCCGCAGGCGCTGACTGCAAGACCGATGGCGGTGACGATCAGGATTCTGAGTTTCATTACTGGGATTCCGTCAGGGTGGATTTGAACTGGTTGCGCAGCGCTTCGCGCTCGGACGGCGGCAGCAGGTAGTCATAACCGCCGACGGCGCGCTGCAGCGCCATGATGGTGATCAGGAAGTCGTATAGCGAATCGGTGGCCGTGGCGGCAGCATTCAGGCTCGCCTCCTGCGCATCCAGCAGCTCGATGACATTGACCGTGCCGCGGGCGTAGGCATCGCTGATCAGATCGAAGTTCTTGCGCGACGCCTCGGCGGCCTCTTTCGCGAGCTCGATCGTGATGTATTTGGCCTGTGCCTGGTGAAGCTGGATGCGAATGTTTTCTTCGACGCGCTCTTCGGTGCCGATGCGCAATGCGACAAGCCGCTTCAGCTCAAACTTCGCGCGGGTCGACTCGGACCTGCGCTGACCGCCGGCGAAAAGGGGCAGCGTCGCCTGCACACCCACATTCCAGTCGGACAGGCCCTCGCCGGTTGAGACACCCGCAGCGGACTGGTTCAGGTTTTCCGTAAGCTGTGCGCTGACGGTGAATTCGGGCAGCCAGAAAGCGCGTTGTGCCGCTTTCAGCTCACGGCGCTTTGCCGCGATCTGCGCATCGAGGCTTTCGAGCTCCGGCGACTGCTGCACCGCGCGCCGGATGTAGAAGCCGGAAAAGATCTGGTAATCGGCCTGGCTGCGAATCAGATCGTCAAATTCACCCTGCGTCATGACGAACGGTTCGTTGAAGGACGCTTCGCGAAGCGGCAGCCGCGAGCCCGGCGGCTGATGCAGCAGTCGGTTCAGCGTGTCCCAGGACGCGGCCAGAGAGGCCGATGCGTTGGCAACCGCGATTCGGCTCTGCGCAACCTCGGCCTGCCAGCGGAAGATATCAGCCGCCGTGGACGTGCCCAGCCGTACGCGGTCTTCGGCGAGCTCCAGGTTTTCGCGAGTGATCCGCAGGTTGTTTTCCTGCACGTTGAGCTGCGAACGTGCATTTAGCACCTGGTAGTAGGCCGTCGTGGCTGCCTGGATGATATCGAGACGAAATTCTCGAAGTCCGGCCTCTCGCGTGCGCTGGATTTCTTTCTGGATGGTGACATTGGCGGATACCGAGTCCGCATAAATCACCTGGCTGAGGCCAAGGGCCGCATCGTCAGTACGTTCCGGGAAGAATCCCGACTGCACAGAGGGCGAATCCTTGCGCGTGGTATTGCTGACGGTGGCGCTCAGGAACGGCAACAGGTTGGCACGTGCAAGGGCGATTTCCTCAAACCCGGCGTCCACACCGTAACTTTCGGCGAGGAGCTCCTGGTTCTCAGAGACTGCGAGCAAGGCAATGTCGACAAGGGCCAGTTCGTCACCTGTGACCTCCATCTCGGGATTCAGCAGCGTGGCGTCGGCAAGAATCTCGAAGCTCGGCGAAATACCGATGCGCCGCGCGGTCGCCATGTTGATTGTCAGGCGATCCTTCACCTGCGAGTCGATCGGCTGGTCCTCGGCTCTTCCGCCGAGCATCACGGCCTGCATATTCAGCGCGTTCAGTCGGGCCTGGCGGTTGATGTCGCGGGGCTCCGAATTGGTCATCAACAGACCGCGCTCGACGTCTGTCACACCGGCGAAGCTGTAGCTGGGGTAGCCCTGGCGGTTGATCTCCTCGATGAGCTCGTCGAAGGCCTCATCCGGCATGCGCGCGAGGCCGGCTACGAACAGCGCCTCGGTGCCTTCCGGCAGGCGCTCCAGCAGTTTGTGGTCGACACCGTCGTGCGCGACTTCGCCGAGACTGATACCGCGCTCGCCGGCCGCTTCGAATGCGCGCTGGCGCAGCACCGGAATCGACTCCGACAGCTCCTGGTCGATCAACAGGGTGACGTTGGTGTAGCGGACCATTCGGCCCAGCTCTTCGAGGTCCGTCGAGAAATCCGCGTAGGTGGCGAGGTAGTTCAGGTTGGCGATGCCGGAGCGACCATCGACCGGCGGTGTCACGAACAGACCGGTGTCGATGACGATCGGCAGGAAAGTCGGCTTCGGAAAATTGCTACGGCGAGCGAGCACCTGGTTGGCGATAAAGCCGGTCACGAGCACTATGTCGACATCCGGATCCGCATAGGCCGCCTCGGCGACCTGTTCAATCGATGCTCGACTCCAGTCCGCGACGAAACGCTTGATTTCGATGTCGAATTCCCGCGACGTCAGCGCCATCAACTCCTCGATCAACGCGGTGCGCTGCCACTCGAGGCGCGACTCTTCGCTGTCCTTGATCACGGCAACCGTGACGGACTGCTGCGCAAACGCGGCGGTTGAAACCGCGAGACAGGCGACGATGACCAGGGCTCGTATCATTCTTGCTCCGGGTTGCTCAAATCGGGTGTTGGCAGACAGGATAATCCTGTTACGCCCGCTGTCGACGTTTTTGTGCACTTTTTGACCAGCAGGCATGGTCAAGAGTACCGCAGACACGCAACTACCATAAAAAAATCACGCGATTGTCATCCTCGCTCCAGTGAATTGGCGTACCCTCAGGCTCCGATCCAAACGAATAACTACAAAAGGTCGAGATATGCCCCCGATGCTTTCAAACGTGCGGCCCGCGTGGCTGGCGCTGGCTACCCTGTTTGCGTCTGCTGCGCATGCGCAAACGCCGGTGTTCATCAATGAGATCCACTATGACAACGACGGTGGCGATACCGGCGAGTTTGTCGAAGTCACGGCGCCTGACGGGACTGATCTCACGGCATACACGGTTGTTTTGTACAACGGCGCCAACGGCACCTCGTACAACACACTGAACTTCGCCGCTCCAGGTGCGCCGGACGGTCAGCAGGATTACTACCTGTTTGAATTGCCCACCAACGGCATCCAGAACGGGTCGCCAGACGGTCTTGCGTTAATCGATGCAAGCGGCACCGTGGTTCAGTTCTTGAGTTACGAGGGGAGCTTTACGGCATCCAATGGTCTTGCCGCAGGTGTGACCAGTACGGATATCGGGGTATCAGAATCGGGAGACACCTTGGTCGGCGAGTCACTGCAACTCGCCGGCACCGGAACGGTCGACACCGATTTTGCCTGGCAGATGCCGGCGTCGGACACCCGTGGCGCTCGAAATACGAATCAGGTGTTCGAGTCGGACAAGCCGATCGTCTTTGTCAGCGAGTTCCACTACGACAATACCGGTGGCGACACTGGAGAGGCAATTGAGATCAGCGGCAGTGCGGGTACGGACCTGGCTGGCTACAGCCTGGTCTTGTACAACGGTAATGGCGGTGGTCAGTACAACACGTTCCCGCTGACGGGCTTTCTGCCAGACGAGTCCGGCGGATTGGGCGCCCTCAGTTTCGCCGCGTCCGGACTGCAAAACGGCGGACCGGACGGCTTTGCGTTTGTGGATCCCAACGGCGAGGTATTGGAGTTCCTGAGCTACGAGGGTTCCTTTACCGCGGTCGACGGACCGGCCGAAGGGCTGGCGAGCACTGACGTTGGCGTGGCAGAGCCGAGTGACACGCCAGTTGGCGAATCCCTGCAGCTCACGGGTTGCGTGACGTCGCTCGACGAGCTGGACTGGTCAGGACCCAGTGACGACAACTTTGGTGAGCTGAACTTCCAGTTGGTCGGCAACCTGGCTGACTGCGACGAACCACCGGTCGAAGAGTTCGGCCTGGCCTTCATCAATGAGATTCATTACGACAACGAAGGCGCAGATATCAACGAAGGATTCGAAATCGCTGTTGAGGCCGGGGTCAGTCTCCAGGGCTGGGAGGTTGTGCTCTACAACGGCAGTAATGGCGCGACTTACAACACTGTTAGCCTGACGGGCAATACCACCAACCCGTCCGACGGCCTCGAGTTCCTCGCAATCACGTTGCCAAGTAACGGCCTGCAAAACGGTGCTCCGGACGGCATAGCGCTGGTTAACCCGATTGGACAGGTCGTGCAATTTCTGAGCTACGAAGGTTCGTTCACTGCTGCCAACGGACCGGCAGCCGGTCAAAGCAGCATCGATATTGAAGTCGAAGAAACCGGCTCTACGCCGGTAGGAGTCTCGCTGCAGGTTGCGTCCTGCGACGGCACATCCTTTAAGTGGGATATGCCAATGGAAAGCACGTTTGGCCAACGCAATACCACACAGACGTCACTCAGCGACGCCACGGCGTGCCTCTCCGGATCAGGCGGTGGCGGAGGAGGTGGTGAACCTCCCGAAGAGCCTGTGACTGTGCTGATCGGAGACATCCAGGGCGTAGGCGACGCCACGAACAGGGCGGGCGAACTCCTCAGGTTCACCGGTGTTGTCACCGGCGTCACTCCGGCGCTGAACGGTTTCTTTGTGCAGGATGCCGGTGACGGAAAACCCGCGTCATCGGATGGCATTTTCGTCAATGGCGACACCGCCGGCGTCGCTGTAGGAGATATCGTAACCATTATTGGTAATGCCAATGAGGACTTTGGCCAGACGGAGTTTGATGCGACATCCATCGTCGCTGCCATGGGCGTGAACATTCCGTTCCCTGCTCCGGTCAACGTATCGTTCCCGGTCAGCCTGGATCGAAGTGAGCTAGAGTCTCTCGAAGGCATGCTGGTCACGGTCTCTCAGCAAATGACTGTCACCGATCTGTTCGGGCTGTCCAACTTCGGCGAGCTTCTGTTAAGCGCGGATGGTCGTAAGTTCCAGTACACGCAGAACACAGCGCCGACCAGCGCGGCGGCCTTCGACAGTTTCCAGGCGGAAGAGGCGCGAAGCCTTATTATCCTTGATGACCTTGCCGATGGATCACTGGATTCTCCGAGAGACGGCATCTTCGACGTCATCGCTCCCTACCCGGCCCCGGGCCTGAGCGAAACGGAGAATCGTCTGGTTCGCATCGGTGACACCGTCACGGGCTTCACCGGCAATCTGGGCTTCGGCTTTGGACAATACCGTGTGCGCCCGACCGAGCCCTTCACGATCAACAACGTCAATCTGCGTCCGGAGGTTGCCCCGGATGTTGGTGGTCGCCTGAAGATTGTCAGCTTCAATGTCGAGAATTTCTTCAACACCGAAGGTGGTCGCGGTGCAAGCAACGCAGAAGAGCTGTCGATCCAGATCGACAAGCTGGTCCTGGCCTTGTCGGCTCTCGATGCCGACGTTTACGGCCTGATCGAACTGGAGAATGACTCCAGCGAAGGTGCGTCCAGCTCAATTGCCGAGCTGACGGCTGCACTCAACGCGGCGAACGCAACAAGCTGTGGCATGAATTACAGCTTCCTTGCGAAAACCGAAGCGGACCCTTCCGAAGACGAAATTGCTGTTGGGCTGATCTTCTGTGCGTCAACCGTCGCGCAGGCGCCGGGCACAGAATTGGCGGTTCTGAACGACACCGTACTGACAGAGATCGGTTTGTTCACTCGACCGCTGTTCAACGATTTCCGCACCAACCGCACGCCCATAGCCGCCACCTTCGAAGAGCGCGCCACCGGCGAGCGCTTCACGGTCACGGTCAATCACTTCAAATCCAAAGGCTCGGGTGGATCTCAGGGCACGATTGATGAGGATGCGGGTGACGGTGCCGGTGCGTTTAACGCGATGCGTACGGAGGCATCCCTGGCATTGCTGGCGTGGCTCGATACAGCGCCCACCGGCAGTGATGATCCGGATATCGCCATTCTCGGTGACCTGAACGCCTACGCATTCGAAACGCCCATCACGGCGCTGGAGATGGCCGGCTTCGAGGACCTCGCCAAGCGCACGCCGTTCAGCTACGGCTTTGTCTTCCGGGGCGCGTCAGGCACGCTCGACTACATTCTGACCAGCACGGACCTGTCACCCGACGTCACGGGATTCGATGAATGGCACATCAACGCCGATGAGCCTCCGTCGTTTGAGTATCCGCAGCTGCTGGCAAACCGCGAGAACCCGTTCCGCATCTCCGATCACGATCCCGCCATCGCCGGCATCGATCTCGACGACACCATCGCACCGGAAATCGCCTCTTGCGGTACGCCGGACAGCGGCACGATTCGTCCTTGGAATCGCGGTATCAAATTCACGGCGGATGTCAGCGACCGGCAGGACGCACACCCGGATGTCGAAATAACCGATGTTCGCTGCAAGCGTGTGTTCCGCCGCTTCACCTGGCCGTTTGCATTTTGCCGGGTGAGCACGGCCGGTGACACGATAAAAATTCGTCGACCGGGCGGCTTGAGAAATCGTATCAGCTGGACGGTGAATGCCACCGACGCCACGGGTAACGCGTCGAGTAAACAGTGCTCGGTTGACGTGACCCTGCCACGCCGCCGCCACTGAGCCTTGTGTGCCCGGAGCGTACGGCTCCGGGCACACCCTTTTCGGGGGTGATTTAGCGCCTGTTCTGGTATCGTCGGGCCTGCTGAAACGGCCGAGGCATGACATTTGTGTCTGACCTGTTCGACGAACTAAAAAGAAGAAACGTTTTCCGGGTCGGCATTGCCTACGTCGTTGCGTCGTGGGTTCTGATCCAGGTGGCGGAGACCCTTGTTCCGATCCTGCAGCTTCCTGAATGGACGGCCCGACTGGTGTTCGTCATCCTGGCCATCGGGCTGGTACCTGCGCTGATTTTCGCCTGGGCGTACGAGCTGACACCGGAAGGCATTAAGCGTGAGCGCGACGTCAATCGTGACGAGTCCATCACCGGAGACACCGGCAAGCGCCTGAATAACGTGATCGTCGGTGTGCTGGCTGTTGCCGTCATCTTCCTGCTGTACGACCGACGCACGGACGATGCCGCTGTCGACGCCACAACGGAATCGGCAGTCGAGGATGGCGCTGACACTACGGGCACGCAGCAACGCCCGTCGGTAGCTGTGCTGCCATTCGTGAACATGAGTGACGACGAGGACTACTTCGCGGACGGAATCACCGAAGAGATCCTCAATGCGCTGGCCGGTGTTGACCAGCTGAAAGTCTCCGGCCGCACATCTTCGTTTTGCCTTCAAGGGCAAAAACCAGGACCTCCGCCTGATCGGCGAAGCGCTCGGCGTCGAGCACATCCTCGAAGGTTCGGTGCGTCGCTCGGGCGATACCGTCCGTATCACGGCCCAGCTTATTCACGCCGAAGACGGTTTCCACCGGTGGTCGGAAACCTACGACCGCAAGCTGGAAAACATTTTCGATATCCAGGACGAGATTTCCAACGAGATCCTCAGCCAGCTTAGCGTCACCTTACTCGGCGAATCGGTGCCGGTGACGGCGAAAAACGAAACAGACCCGGTCACCTATCAGCTGTACCTGCGCGCCAAACAACGCCTGTACACGCGTGAGCTCGACGAGATTCGAAGCGCCGTCGAGGAATTGAACCTTGCGATCGAGCGTGACCCGGACTACGCAGCTGCGTATGCACAGCGCGGTATCGCTGCGATGCTGTTATCGGAACAACAGTACGGCGACACGCCGCATATGGAATCCAACCGTCGCGGCCGCCGATTCGTTGACCTGGCCCTTCAAATCGATCCGGAACTTCCGGAGGCGCTCGCCGGCTTGGGGCTGTTCCATTTGCGCACCGGAGGTAACTCCGATCTCGGCATCGATGCGCTTTCGCGCGCTTTGGAGCTCAATCCGAACAATACGGATGCGAGAAACTGGCTGCAGATTGCGCTCTCAGACCAGGGTCGATCACTCGAGGCACTGGAGATGATTCGCAGCATTGCGGAGATCGATCCTCTGTATAAGCCGGCGTTCGGTAACGGCATCATGAAATTTGCCGCTTTGGATCTGGAGGACGAAGCCGAGGCGTGGATTGAACGGCTCGGGCTGATTGATCCGGACAGCGACGAGCTGCTCTTCGCGCAGGCGGTTAACCATAACGCCAACGGCCGTATTGCCGAAGCGGTAACTACGCTCGATTCGCTGCGTGAACGGCAGCCCCTGACCAGTATGTCCAAGTTTATATTCTCCGACTCACTCCTTCGCATCGGCGACTTTGGGCGAGTCATTGAGGAAGGGCATGTGTTCTTCAAGCCATTCGCTCTGGACTTTTCGGGCCGCACCGAGGAAGCGTTCGAACTTGCAGATCGACTGGCGTCAACCGGTGTTCCCGATCCCTACCTTGCTCTTTTGAGTCAGTACGGTCGTTACAAGGAGGTTACGGATTTCATTGAAGAGAGCTGGCCCAGCCTTGAGGTGTTCGCCGGGGAACACCGAGGCGACGAGTGGCAGTACTTCATCCTCATCGATATTGCGCATGCGTACCGTGAGACGGGCAATACTGTGCGCTTTCAGCAAGCCCTCTCCCTGCTGGATGCATGGGAAGAGAACAATCTGGAACAAGGCGTTGGCAATGACCTGTTTTTGATGTCGCGCGCCGAGCTTGCCGCCCTGCGCGGAGAAAAGAATCTCGCGCTCGAGTTCGCCACTCTGTCTGTTAGCGAATACGGTTATATGAGCTCTACGATGATCATCGAATTTTTACCGGGGCTTCGCCAGTACGCCAACGAACCGGTCATGATCGAACTCGAAATCACCAATCGCGCCCGCGTCAACGAAGCCCGCGCGGCCGTTAACCTGCCACCGCTCGACCCTATCGAAGATCCGCGTACCTGATCCGCTCTGGATTCGGTAAGCTCAGCGCATGTCGACGCTTTTCGAAGAACTCAACCGCCGCAATGTTATCCGTGTGGGCACCGCGTATTTCGTCGGTTCATGGGTAATCCTGCAGATCGTCGACGTGGTCGGCGAGATCCTCGAGCTGCCGGGCTGGCTCGGTAAGACGATCCTGGCGGTGCTCGCCATTGGCCTGATCCCGACGCTGATCTTCGCCTGGGCCTTTGAGCTGACGCCCGACGGCATCAAGCGCCAGGATGAAGTCGACCGCAGTGACTCCATCACGCAGAGCACCGGCAGAAAGCTCAACATCGTGATCATTGCCGCGCTCGCGCTGGCCGTCATTTTCCTGGTCGTCGATCGGCAGCGTATTACCAGCGATATAGAGCCGGCGGTCGTCGCGTCGGTCGACCCGTCGGTCGCCGTATTGCCGTTCGTCAATATGAGCAGCGACGAAGACTTCTTTGCCGATGGGGTAACAGAGGAAATCCTCAACGCACTGGCGTCGGTGGACGGACTGCGCGTTGCCGGCCGCACGTCCTCGTTTGCCTTCAAGGGCAAAAACGAAAGCCCGGGCGTCATCGCCGAGACTCTCGGCGTTGAACACATCCTGCAAGGCTCCGTGCGTCGCGAAGGCGACCGGGTGCGCATCACAGCGCAGCTCACCAAAGCGAGTGACGGCTTTAACATCTGGTCGGAAACCTACGATCGACAGATGGCCAGTGTGTTTGACCTGCAGGACGAAATCTCCCGCGAAATTCTCGGCCAACTGACCGAGTCGCTGCTCGACGGGCCGGTCGAACTGGCGGTGAAGCAGCGCACCGACCCGGAGACCTACGAACTGTATCTGCGCGCAAAACAACGCGTGTACTCACGGCGGATCGACGCGATTGAACTGGCGGTCGAGGATCTCGACGAAGCCATCAAGCGAGACCCCGAGTACGCACCGGCGTTCGCGCAACGCGGGATCGCGACTGCACTGATGTCCAGCACGCAATACGGTGCGATGGACGACAGTGACTCGGCACGGATTGCGCAACGATTCATTGACGAGGCGCTGCGACTCGATCCCAATTTGTCCGACGCGCTGGCCGCGCAGGGCCTGCTGCTGCTGCGGGATTTGTCACGTGCCGATGAGGCGATTGATTCGCTCGAGAAAGCCCTCGCGCAGAACCCCAACAATATCGACGCACTGAACTGGCTGAACAGCGCGCTTCGCATTAAGGGCAACTTCAAGGACAGTCTCGATGTGGTCCTCGACATCGCCCAGCGAGACCCGCTGTACCGCCCGGCATTCACCAATGGCCTGGTGCTGATGGCGGCGTTCGGACTCGACGATGAGCTGGAGGAATGGGTGGCACGGCAGTCTGCGTTCGACCCCGACAGCCCCGAAGTTCGTTTTGCCGCTGCTTTCAGCCATCTGCTGGCCGGCACACCCGGCAAGACACTGGCACTGATGCGGGACATCGAGCTGAACTCAGGCGTGCAGAGAAACATCCTGCTGTCGTCCAAGTTCCAGGTGGGTCTGCACAACGAGGTTGCCGACATCGAAAGCCCGCTGCAGTCCTTCGCGCTGGCACAGCTAGATCGTCGCGACGAAGCTTATGAGGTGGCTCGCAAACAGTCGCGTGACGGTCTCCACGCCCCGTATGTTTCGCTGCTGTTTAGCGACCGGCGCTACCAGGACCTGGTCGACTTCGTTGACGAACGCTGGCCGAGTATCGCGGCGTACGCCGACGAAAATCCGGGTAACTTCTTTGGTATCGGCGACCTCGCGCCTTTGGCCATCTCCTATCAACAGGTTGACGACCAGGAAAACTACGCGGTGATTCGCGAGATCATGAATGAACGGTACGCCGACTTGCGCGCCCAGGAGCTGGACAACTTCGGACTCACCTTGAGCGAGGCCATGTTCCACGGTCTGGACGGCGAGCTGGACCTCATGATCGACAAGCTCGATGACGCTGTGGACGAAGGGCTCGCCACGATTTACTTGCTGGACGTCCTCGCACCGATGATCGATCCACTGCGGGAAGATCCGCGCGTTGTGGCCATTGAGACGAAGATGAAAAAGCGCCTCAACGAAAACCGCGCCTACGCCGGCCTGCCTCCGCTGTATCCGGGCGTCGACATAGAGAGCTGACGCTTGGCGTATACTGCCCGCCCCCGTCCGGGACGCGAGTCATGACCGAGCGCTCCGCGCTACGCAATCGAAATTTCCAGATCTACTTTGCCGGTGCCGTCATCTCGCTGCACGGCCTGTGGATTTTTCGCGTGGCGCTCGCCTGGTATGCGTGGCAGCTCACCGGATCGGAGTCCTGGGTAGGTGTCATCGCGTTCTCGCAGTTTGCGCCGGCGCTGTTTTTCGGTCCGCTGTTCGGAGTCATCGCCGATCGTGTCGAGCGGCGCAAACTGTCCATGGTTGTGAACTCCGGTAGCGCGCTGAACATGGTGGTGCTGACACTGCTGACGGTCACCGGCAACCTGAGTATTGAGGCACTGGCCGCCGTGTCGCTGGTGCAGGGCATGCTCGAAGGTGCACACACACCGGTGCGGATGGCTCTCGTGCCGGGCATCGTGTCGCGTGAGGAGCTCGGCAGCGCCATCGCCAGCAATTCGATCGCATTCAATATCTCACGGGTCGTCGGACCGGCGATTTCCGGCTTCATTATCGTCACTTACGGCGTCGCGACCGCGTTCATCATCAACGGGATCAGCTACGCAGCGATCGTCATCGCTGTGGGCATCATCGACATTCAGCCCCGCAAAGAACGCGGATCCGGGCCGACGGATATCTGGTCGCAGCTCATGGAGGGCATAGACTACATCCGCCAGCACACGCTGCTGCGCGCCATTATGATCGCCATCACAATCAACACCCTGTTCGGACGCGGTGTACTGGAGATGATGCCGGCTGTTGCGGACGGCATCCTGCAGCGCGGCAGTGGCGGCCTCGCCATCATGACGTCAGCGGTCGGTGCCGGCGCGGTGTTGACCGGCCTGGCGCTAGCGCGTGGCACGCGCTGGCTGGGCATGCGCGCACTGAAAACCGCGATCATCGCATCGGCTGTGCTTATCGTGCTGTTCGGCTACAGCACCAACTTCGTGCTGTCGGTAATCACCGTGTCGCTGCTCGGCGTGGTTTTGTCGCTTGGCGGTGTCGGTTCGCAGATCCTGATCCAGAGCAATGTCGACGATGAAGTGCGCGGGCGGGTCAGCAGCATCTGGGGCATGATTGCGTTTGGCGGCACCGCGTTTGGCGGGCTGGTCATCGGCGTGGTGGCCGACCTGGTCGGACTGACGCCAACGCTTATCGTGACAGGCGTGCTGTGCCTTGCAGCGGCGGTGCTACTGCCGGTGCCGGCGGGGTCGTCGGTACAATCGCGCGCTTGACGGCGAGCGGCGCCACGGCCGCTGCCTCGTCACGCATCGACAGGCGCAGCCCCGGATCGAGCGTGAACAAACCGCCGGACTCCGGAATCACCTCGACGAAGAAACGCGC
>JBCCNM010000017.1:0-34277 GCA_039025835.1 Pseudomonadota bacterium
AGCACCGGCACGCCGGCCTTTTTTGTGCACCCGGCGGAAGCGAGTCACGGCGACCTCGGGATGATCACCAGCAACGACCTGTTACTGGCGATCTCTTACTCCGGCGAGACCGACGAGGTCGTGACGATACTGCCGCTGGTCAAACGGATGGGAGCCCGGTTGATCTCGATGACCGGTAAACCCGGCTCAACGCTCGCGAGGGCCGCCGACATTCACCTGGACGTGTCCGTTGACGAAGAGGCCTGCCCGCTGAATCTGGCTCCGACGGCGAGCACCACTGCAACGCTCGCGATGGGCGATGCACTGGCCGTCGCGCTGCTCGAAAACCGCGGCTTCACGGCCGAGGATTTCGCGCTGTCACACCCCAGCGGCAGCCTCGGCAAGCGACTGCTGCTGCGTGTCGGCGACATCATGCACACCGGTGACGAGGTGCCGGCTGTACTGCCGGACGTGCCGTTGCGTGACGGTCTCGTCGAAATGACGCAAAAGGGTCTCGGCATGACCGCAGTTGTCGACGACGCACGCCGTATTCTGGGCATCTTTACAGACGGCGACCTGCGCCGGATCCTCGATGACGGCATTGATGTGCACGGCACGACGATGAGCGACGTTATGCACGAAGGTTCAAAAACGATCGGCGCGGAAACTCTGGCGGTGGAAGCGGTCCATATGCTGGAGGAGTACAAGATTACGTCCCTGCTGGTTACAGACGATGACGGCACACTGCAGGGTGCGCTCAACATTCACGATCTTTTCCGTGCAGGCATCATGTGATCACACCCCGGGAACAATTGAGTGACACGAAACTCGTCGGCTTCGACGTCGACGGCGTATTTACCGACGGTCGCTTCTACCTGTCCGACGACGGTGTCGAAACCAAGGCGTTTTCAACACAGGACGGCTACGGTATTCGCCAGCTCATAAAGGCGGGCATTCACGTCGCCATCATCAGCGGTCGCCCGTCACGCGCGGTAGAACGGCGCATGCAGGAATTGGGCGTCGATCATGTCCACCTCGGTTGCAGCGACAAGATGGCCGTGTTCGACGAGCTGACCGGGCGACTCAACGTCACGCCGGAGCAGTCGGTGTATGTCGGCGACGACATCCCGGACCTGCCGCTGCTGACCAAGGTCGGTTTTTCGATCGCGGTGGCCAACGCGGTTCGCGCCGTGCGCGAATACTGCGACTACACGACAGAGCTGCCCGGCGGCAACGGCGCCGTCCGCGAGGTGTGCGAACTCGTTCTCGCTTCGCGCGACGCTCGAGCATGACAGACACGCGCACCGCAATCGGCTTTATCGGTCTCGTGCTGGCCGCCTTCGGAAGCTGGTATCTCGCGACGATCAATAGCGGTGTCGAAGAAGTCACAACATCGACAGAGCGCGTCACGCGCGGCTACTACCTGCGCTCAGCACGCATTTTCGGTACCGGCACAGACGGTGAACTGGTGTATGAAATCCTTGCGGAGTACGCGGAGGAACTGCCGAACCAGACAGTCTCCTTCACCGACGTGAATGTTCGTTATTCCGATGACAGCAACATCCCGTGGAGTGTCGATGCAGATAACGCCTTGATCGACCCGGAGCAGCCGGTAATCCAGCTGTCCGGGCACGTGACGGCGCTCAGCAGCGACGGCTTTGGCGGCAATCCGACCGAGATTCGCACCGACTACCTCGAACTCAACCCCGATGACTTCGTCGCGGAAACCGACGAGCGTGTACAGATTCGGATTGGCCAGCGCAGCCTCACGGCAACCGGCATGCTAGCATCGTTGAAAGACAACGAGGTTGAGCTGAAGTCCAACGTCAGCGGCAAATTTGTTCCGTAATCCCATGTGTCGATACCTGCTATTCATCGCGCTCGCGAGCGTCTCCGTGGCCAACGCCCAGCTGACCGACTCGCGCCTGCCCATATCGCTGGATGCCGATTTCCTCGATACAGACATCGACAGCAACATGATGACATTCCGCGGTTTGCGACTGAACCAGGGACTGATGAGCATCGAAGCCGATACCGGGCGCGCCAGCAAATTGGATTTCAATGATTCCGTCTGGCAACTGGCGGGTAACGTCAGCATTGTTGTCGAGGATGGCAGGATCGATTGCGAGGCCGCCAACCTGGAGTTTGGCAACAACCAGCTCCGGATCGCCAGCATCAGTGGCGAACCCGCCACGTTCGAACTGACGCGCGGTGAAGTCACGACCTTCGCCG
The DNA here is from genome assembly GCA_039025835.1 of Pseudomonadota bacterium. Lineage (GTDB taxonomy): Bacteria > Pseudomonadota > Gammaproteobacteria > Steroidobacterales > Woeseiaceae > UBA1847. The sequence continues at coordinate 2,212 of JBCCNM010000017.1, forward strand.
AGGCCGAGATCCTTCGTTACGACCTCGAAGCCGAGGCCATCGAGTTCTCGGGAAACGCAAAGATCGTCGAGGGCGGCAACCAGATCGCGTCCGGGTTCCTGGTCTACAACATTCGCGAGCGGCGTATCCAGGCGCAAGGCTCTGAAGGCGACGACGGCAAGGTCAAGATTACCTTCACGCCGAGCGGTGAGACGCCGGATGAAGACGACGCAGAACCGGATGAGAGCGACAACGAATCGCCGCGTGACGAGGACTCGCCTCCATGAGTATCCTGAGTGTCCAGGACATCTCGAAGAGCTACAAACTTCGCCAGGTTGTAAAAAGTCTCTCCGTCGAGATCAAAAGCGGCGAGGTTGTCGGACTGCTGGGGCCGAACGGTGCCGGCAAGACCACGGCTTTCTACATGATCGTCGGCCTGGTCGCGGCGGACACCGGGCAGATCCTGCTGGACGGCCAGGACCTGACGGCGCTGCCGATGCACAGACGCTCGCGCCTTGGCCTGGGCTACCTGCCGCAGGAAGCGTCGATCTTCCGCAAACTGACGGTCGAACAGAACATCATGGCGATCCTCGAAAACCGCGATGACCTGGACCAGTCAGGCCGCGAAGAGGAAATGGAAAAGCTTCTGTCGGACCTGCACGTCAACCACGTGCGCACAAGTCTCGGTATCAGCCTGTCCGGCGGCGAACGACGGCGCGTCGAGATTGCGCGCGCCTTGGCAGCGAATCCGTTGTTCGTGCTGCTCGACGAACCCTTCGCCGGCGTCGACCCGATTTCTGTGCTGGATATCCAGCGCATCATTCGCCACCTGTGCGAACGTGATATCGGCGTCCTGATAACAGACCACCAGGTTCGCGAGACCTTAGGAATTTGCGGCCGTGCCTATATACTGAGTGACGGCAGCCTGATCGCGTCAGGATCCCCGGCCGATATCCTTGAAAACCAGCACGTTCGAGAAGTGTATCTCGGACAGGACTTCCGGCTCTGAGGTATAACGCTTTGGCGTTACGGAGTACCAGCCAACTGATGATCGAGTTTCCGACAACATGTTGAAGCCGACACTGCAGCTCAAGCTTGGTCAGTCACTGACGATGACCCCGCAGCTTCAGCAGGCTATTCGGCTGCTGCAGCTACCGGTACTCGACCTGAACGCGCAGATTCAGGAGGCGCTGGAAGAGAACATCATGCTGGAGATGGAAGATCTCCCGGACGTTCCGCAAACCAGCGCCGAAACCACCGCCGAAGTCGAAACGATTAAAACCGAGGAGCAGTGGCAGAGCCAGACTTCCGAACGGGGCCAGGACAGCGGCTGGAACGGTGAAGGACGCCCGATCAGCGAATTCGCCGACGAGTCGGGGCAGACGCTGTTCGATCACCTGATCTGGCAGCTCGAGATGGGCGATTTCACGGAGCGGCAATCGGTCATCGGCGAAGCCATCATCGATGCGATCAACGACGACGGCTACCTGACGGCGACGCTGGACGACATCGCGTCCGTTGTCTCGACCGAGTTCGAGACAACGCCGGATGAGATCCTGGCCGCACTGAAGCGGGTACAGGGCCTCGATCCGGTCGGCATCGGTGCCCGCGACCTGTCGGAGTGCATCTGCCTGCAGCTCTCGCAGCTGTCGCCGGACACGCCCGGTCTGGCATTGGCCAAGTTGATTGCGGCTGATCACCTCGATCAGGTCGCCAGCCGCGCCTATCCCGAAATGAAACGCAGCCTGCGCGTATCGGATGACGACCTGCACGAAGCGCTGTCACTCGTGCGTGGCTGTAATCCCCGACCCGGCCAGGCTGTCAGTCCGGCAGCGGCGGAGTACGTCATCCCCGACGTGTTCGTGCGCAAGGTCGACGGTCGCTGGCAGGTGGAAATCAGCCCGACCGGCATACCCAGGCTGTCGGTAAACCAGCAGTACGCCAAGCTGCTCAGGGGCTCAAGTGATCACGCCGTATTGCGCTCGCAATTGCAGGAAGCCCGCTGGCTGATTCGCAGCCTCGAAATCCGCAACGATACGCTGATGAAAGTCGCGACCAGCATTGTCGCGCGCCAGACCGAATTCCTTGAGCACGGCGATGAGGCAATGAAGCCTATGGTGCTCAGGGACATCGCCGAGGAAATCGGCATGCATGAATCAACGATTTCACGTGTAACTACCAGCAAGTACATGCACACGCCCCGTGGTGTGTTCGAGTTCAAGTACTTTTTCTCCAGCCACTTGTCGACCGCCGCTGGCGGAGACCAGTCTTCGACGTCGGTGCGGGCGAAAATCCGCAAATTCATCGCCGCTGAAGACCCGGCCAAGCCACTCAGCGACAGCAAGATCGCCAATCTGCTGAAGGACGAGGGGATCAAGGTTGCGAGGCGGACCGTTGCGAAGTACCGTGAGTCCATGAACATTGCCTCGTCCAGCGAACGACGGCAGCGTCAGTAAAACGGCTGACGGTTCACAGCCGTCCGGCCTGCGCCCGGAACCGGGTGAAGCCGGACACGTCGGCCTTGAGAGGGGTCGGAACCGGGGACCGGGTCCTGCAGCTTTAAGGGGGAGCGGCAGTCGGGTTTCCGAAAACGGGAGATACAACATGCAAGTAAGCGTTTCGGGCCATCACGTTGACGTTACCGACTCACTACGGGTTTACGTAGAATCGAAAGTCGGCCGCCTCGAACGGCATTTCGACATTGTTTCCGGGGTGCATTGCATCCTCACTGTCGAAAAACTCCGACACAAGGCGGAGGCGAAAGTGAATGTCAACGGTGGTACGATTTACGCCGACGCGACGGAAGAAGACATGTACGCCGCGATCGACGGGCTCGTCGACAAGCTGGATCGACGCGTCAGAAAGCACAAGGAAAAGCTGGTAGACCACCACGCGCGTGATATCGACAAACGGAAATACGTCTGAACTGACACCTCCCTTTTCTCACCATGAACGTTGAAGACCTCCTCGGACCTGAGTCCGTGCTGTGCAACGCCCAGGCGCGCAGCAAAAAACACAGCCTTGAAATACTGAGTGAGCTGCTGGCTCGCCCGAACCCGGAAATCCCGGTCGATGAAATCTTCGAAAAGTTGACGGAGCGCGAACGCCTTGGCTGCACCAGTCTGGACCTGGGCGTCGCGTTTCCGCATTGCCGCATCAAGGGCCTGACGACCAGCGTCGGAGCGATGATCAAGCTTTCCGAGCCGGTGGATTTCGACGCCGCCGACGGCGAACCGGTTGATCTGATCTTCGGACTCATCGTGCCTGAGGACATCGACGCCACGCACTACGAGGAAATCCGCGATATCGCCGACATGCTCAAGGGGCATCACTGGCGATCCAATGCCCGCGCGACGAATTCCAGCCGCGACCTCTTCGACATCCTAATCGAAGCCAGCCACCCGACAGTCACCCAGTCGGCCCAGGCCGGCCGCTGACACGAGGGCGCGGGCGGATGTCGGACGATATGCGCCTGATCATTGTCAGTGGCCTGTCGGGTTCCGGAAAATCCGTTGCCCTGCACGTCCTCGAAGACCTGGGTTTCTACTGCATCGACAACCTGCCCGCGGCGCTGCTGAAGTCCGCCGTTGTCGACATGACCTCCGGCGTCGCACCGAAGAGTCGCGACCTCGCCCTGGGCATCGACGCCCGCAATCGCCCGCAGGACATCGAGGCCCTGCCTGAGATCCTTACGGAATTCCGCCGGCAGAATATCCAGGTCGACGTCATTTTCCTGCAGGCCGACGACGACGTCCTGCTGAAGCGATTCTCGGATACGCGCCGCCGACACCCACTCGCGGAAGTGGCCGGCGAGCTCAAAGACGCGATCCGCAAAGAGCGTGCTCTGCTGTCCGCCGTGATCAACATGGCCGACCTGATCGTCGACAGTTCGCGAACGAGCATCTATGAACTGGCAGACATCATTCGCGAACGCGTTGATCGCCGAAAGGCCGGTGTCCTGTCCGTGCTGATCGAGTCATTCGGCTTCAAGCACGGTATCCCCAGCGATGCAGATTTTGTGTTCGATCTGCGAACGCTGCCAAATCCCTACTGGACCCTGGAGCTGCGTGGACTGACTGGTCTCGACTCTGAGGTGTCAGACTTCCTGGAAGCGCAGCCCAACTTCGTTGCCATGCACGACGACATCCTGAGCTTTCTGCAGCGCTGGATTCCGATTTATCAAAAAGCCAATCGCGCCTACCTGACAATCGCGCTCGGCTGTACCGGCGGCCAGCATCGCTCGGTGTATATGACCGAGAAACTGTCGGCTTCGCTAAAGGCCTGCCACGACCCGGTCCTGACCCGGCACACCGAACTCAGCAAGCTGACCCGCGACACCTGAGTGCGGGTGCGCCCGCTGTCGATCACGGTTACACTCGGCGCGGCGGCAGCGTAGGGGCAGCACCATGGAAGTCCGGGACAACATGCAGGCCAACCTGCAGCAGCTTCGCGAGCGCCTTGACAGCGGCAGTCTGCGCTCTGCCCGCCTGATGATTCACAGCCTGCATCCGGCTGAAGTCGCACGTCTCCTCGAATCCCTGCCGCGCCGCGAACGTGCCGTCCTGTGGGAGATGGTCGATCCCGATGACGAGGGCGACATTCTCGTTGAAGTCGCTGATGAGGTGCGTGACGACCTGATCCGCGACATGGAGACCGACCAGCTGATCGCGGCCACAGACGGTATGCAGTTTGACGATCTTGCCGACCTGCTCGCTGACCTGCCCGAAGCAGTCACACGCCAGGTCCTGCAGTCACTCGACAAGCTGGACCAGGAGCGCCTCGAGCAGGTACTCGCCTACGACGAGGACTGCGCGGGTGGCCTGATGAACGTCGACATTGTGACGGTACGGCCTGACGTCACGCTGGAAGTCGTTATTCGCTACCTTCGCGCGCGGGCCGAGATGCCGGACGGCACTGACCTGGTCTTCGTCGTCGATCGCGACAACGGCTACGTGGGCTCGTTGTTCCTGTCGAGGTTGCTGACCAACGATCCCGAGCTGCTGGTCTCCAATGTCATGTCCACCGAAGTAATGCCGATTCCGGCACACACACCGTCAACGCAAGTCGTCTGGGAATTTGAAAACCGGGACCTGCTGTCGGCCCCCGTCGTCGATGAAAATTATAAGGTGGTCGGCCGAATCACGATCGATGACGTCGTCGACGTCATCCGCGACGAGGCCGAGCACTCTCTGATGAGTGCTGCCGGTCTCGATGAGGAAGACGATATGTTTGCGCCGGTGGTCAAGAGCGCGTCACGACGGGCGCTGTGGCTGGGCGTCAATCTCGCGACCGCGTTTCTCGCAGCGGCGGTGGTCGATACGTTTCAGACCACGATCGACAAGATTGTCCTGCTCGCGGTACTGATGCCGATCGTGCCGAGCATGGGCGGTGTCGCCGGAACGCAGTCACTGGTCATCATTACGCGCGCGATAGCGCTCGGCCAGATCAATCCGAGCAATGCGAGGGGCATTTTGAAAAAGGAACTCGCGGTCGGTCTGCTGAATGGTCTCGCCTGGTCCTTCGTGGTGGCAGCATTCACCTACCTCTGGTTCGGTGATGCGCGCATTGGAGGCTTGATAGCCGCTGCCATGGTCATCAACCTGTTTGTCGCGGCGCTCGCCGGATTCTCAATCCCGCTGATTCTGAAACGACTCAATATTGATCCGGCCCTGGCGGGCGGCGTCGTGCTCACCACAGTCACTGACGTTATCGGCTATGGTGCCTTCCTGGGCCTGGGTGCAATGCTGCTGCTGTAGATCATCGGTGCAGGATGTCGAGATCCTGCTCGACCCAGTGCGGCGCAAACAGCCGCGGTACAGGACGGCCAAGTACAAAGTCCATCAACTCATCCTTGACGCGCATCGCGTCCTGGTAACCGAGCTCGATCAATTCCCGGGTAAATTCACGCTCGAACAGCAGGTAGCTGAGCAGCCGGTTTTCGCTGCTCTTGCGACCACCGATGCCGTGCAGCAAGGTGCTGACGGCGAACGGCAAGGCCTTGCGGTGGCGATGCGCGATCTCGCGAATGTCCTGGCTGGGCACGATCACCATCGTGTCGATCGGTCGCATGGTCGACAACGGCTCGACACGATCCTCGAGCGGCACCGTGTCGATCAGCTGGTTGATGCGCGTCATACGTTCGAGGTCCGAATACAAGCCGTCCATGAACAGCGTGTCGAGCATGTAACCGGCAATCTGCGCAAAACTGGGGGGATCGGGTGTTTCTTCCACTTTCGTATCGGCCAGCTCGTCGCGTATGCCAACAACCAGAATGCGGTCGGCCCCGAGACGAACAGCCGGGCTCAGTGGCGTCGCCTGTCGCATCGCGCCATCACCGAAGAATTCGCCCTTGATCCGCACCGGTGGAAACATCATCGGCACAGCTATGCTGGCCATCACGTGGTCGAGATTCAGCGCGTCCCGAATACCGGCCCGCCGGGTCCGGGTCCAGTCCTGAAACGCATCCCGGCACTGGAAAAACGTCATCGAACGCGCGTTGCGATAACTCGCAGCAGTGATGGCCACCGCGTCCAGGTAACCATTATCGAGCGACTGCTGGATTCTCGGAAAGCGCACATTTCGACTGAGCAGCGATCGTAGCGGAGCATTGTCCAGCAGGGAGATCGGCGTGCCGACGAACCAACCACCGAGCACGATGGAAAACATCCAGTGCAGACTGCTCTTCAGCATCGTTCCGGTGTCGGTCCGGTAGACCTGGTCGCAGCGGAAATTTCGCCAAACCCGCTCCAGCTCTGCGACAGCCACGCGGTAGCGTCGCGCCTTTGAGGCCAGCACGACGGTGTTGACAGCACCGGCGGAGGTGCCGCTGAGAATATTGAAGGGGTTACTGCTGCCACGCGGCATCATGTCCGCAACCGCCTTCAGGACGCCGACCTGGAATGCGCCTCGCGCCCCACCGCCCGGCAGGACGAGTGCGCTCTTTACTGATTCCGGATCACTCATTTACAAATGCTTACAACAGACCTGGGTCCCACCGACGGTTAAGATCGTACACTTGGCCACCTCCAAGGTGAATGACCGCCGTCGCACTATCGGGTTGACGGCCGCAGCAGCCTGCATGCCCTGACTTTTCGAGGAAACACCCGTGACACGAATCAAGCTGACACTGACGACCGTCGCCCTGCTGATGACCACCGCGCTCGCACTTGCGTACCCGGCGGTCGATGACGCCGCGCCGGGTTTCGAATTGCCGGACCAGACCGGCAAGGTACACACGCTCGACGATTACCGCGGCCAGTGGGTTGTGCTGTATTTCTATCCGAAAGACAACACGCCAGGCTGCACCACGGAAGCCTGTGAATTCCGCGACAACATTTTTGCCTTCAAACGCATGAATGCGCAAATCATCGGTGTCAGCCTCGACGACGTGGATTCCCACAAGTCCTTCGCGGAAGAGTACAACCTGCCCTTCCCGTTGCTCGCGGATTCCGAAGGTGAGCTCGCCAGCGCCTACGACGTGCTCGGATACGGTGGCCGAATGGCGAAGCGCCAGACATTCATCATTAACCCGGACGGTAGAATCGCAAAACACTATGAACAGGTCCGTCCGGACATTCACTCCGAGGAAGTCCTCACCGATCTCGAATCGCTCGGTGCCAGCTCGAGCTTGAGACCGACAAGGCGCCGCCGACCGGCGGCGCTGCTACTGCAGTTTACGAATGCCGGCGTCAAGTCCGGCGATCGTCAGTGGGAACATGCGGTCCCCCATCAGCTCACGCGTCATGCGGATCGACGGTGTAAAATCCCAGCGCTTCTCAGGCTCCGGATTCAGCCAAATTGCTTTCGGGTACGTGTTCAGCAGGCGCTGTAACCATACGGCGCCAGGCTCCTCGTTCCAGTGCTCGACACTGCCGCCGGGGTAGGCAATCTCGTAGGGACTCATCGTCGCATCGCCGACAAACACGAGTTTGTAATCCGAGCCGTATTTGTGCGCGATATCCATCGTCGCGATGCGCTCGTCGTGACGACGGCGGTTGTCCTTCCACAGACTTTCGTAGACAAAGTTATGGAAATAGTAGTACTCGAGGTGCTTGAACTCGCTGCGTGTGGCTGAGAACAATTCCTCACAGACCCGGACGTGGTCGTCCATCGACCCGCCGATATCGAGACACAGCAGCACCTTCACTGCGTTGTGGCGCTCCGGAACCATCTGGATGTCGAGCAGCCCTGCGTTGCGCGCAGTCTTGTCAATCGTGTTATCGAGGTCGAGCTGATCGGCGGCCCCTTCGCGGGCAAATTTGCGTAAGCGACGCAGTGCAACCTTGATGTTGCGCGTGCCGAGTTCGATGCTGTCATCGAGGTTCCGGTAGTCGCGGCGATCCCACACTTTGACCCCCCGACGGTTACCGCCGCCGGCCGAACCCATGCGAATCCCTTCCGGGTTGTAGCCCAATGTGCCGAACGGCGACGTGCCGCCAGTGCCGATCCACTTGTTGCCACCCTCGTGACGCTCGTCCTGCTCGTCGAGACGCTCACGCAGCGCCTTCATCAGCTCATCGAAACCGCCCAACGACTCGATCTTCGCGCGCTCCTCGTCACTGAGCTGAAGCTCCGTTTGCTGGCGCAACCAGTCTTCGGGGATATCGGCGAACAGACCTTTGAGACCGTTTTCGATACCGTCAAAATAGGCGCCGAAAATCCGGTCGAAACGATCGAGCTGGGATTCATCCTTAACAAGGCAGCAGCGAGCGAGGAAATAAAAATCATTGACGCTGTAGCCGGCCACGCCCGCCGCGAGCGCCTCGTGCAGCGTCAGCAGCTCGGTGATGGAGGTTTTCAGCCCTCCCTCGCGCAGCTGGAAGAAGAACGGAACGAGCATGCGCTACTGCGCCTGGCGATCGAGGAATACCAGACGCTCAAACAGATGCACATCCTGCTCGTTCTTGAGCAGGGCGCCGTACATCGGCGGGATAATTTTGCGCTTGTCCTTCGACGCAAGCGCTTCCGGCGGAATGTCCTCGGCCAGCAGCAGCTTGATCCAGTCGAGCAGCTCGGACGTGGACGGCTTTTTCTTCAGACCCGGGACATCGCGCAGCGCATAGAATGCGTTCAGCGCCTCGCTAAGCAGGTCTTTCTTCAGGTCCGGAAAGTGCACGCCAACAATCGATGCCATCGTGTCGCGGTCCGGGAACTTGATGAAGTGGAAGAAGCAGCGACGCAGAAACGCGTCAGGTAATTCCTTTTCGTTGTTGCTGGTGATAACGATCACCGGGCGCTGTCGTGCCCGCACGATCTCACCGGTCTCGTAGACAAAAAACTCCATCCGATCGAGTTCCTGAAGGAGATCATTCGGAAACTCGATGTCCGCCTTGTCAATCTCGTCGATCAGCAGCACCGGTTGTTTGTCGGATTCGAAGGCTTCCCATATCTTGCCGTGCCGGATGTAGTTGGCAATGTCGTGAACCTTGTCATCACCGAGCTGGGAGTCGCGCAGGCGGGCAACCGCGTCGTACTCGTAGAGTCCCTGCTGTGCCTTGGTCGTCGACTTGATGTGCCATTCGAACAGCGGCATGCCCAGCGACTCGGCGACCTCCACGGCGAGCTGCGTTTTTCCCGTGCCCGGCTCGCCCTTGACGAGTATCGGGCGTTCCAGCGTTACGGATGCGTTGACGGCCATCTTGAGGTCGTCAGTCGCGATGTAGCGCTCGGTTCCCTGAAAGCGTTGCGTACTCATAGGCTGTCGATACTAACCGGTCACGGGCTGGCATCAAGTCCATAAGGCCTGAGCGTCAGCGCGTGCTGCCCCTCGCCTGGCAGGAAAGGGCTGGGTGTGCCACTGACCCAATCCTCGTGGCCGCGCTGGTAGAACGGCGACAGCGGGTGACCGCTCTGACCGGTCGGCATCTGCATCAGGCCGTTCGCCTCATCCCCCGGTGACACCGAGAAGCGCTCGGACGCGCCAAATGAGGGCCCCTGGGCGAGCGGCAGATTGGCATCTCCGTACAGTGGCACAGCGGGCATATCGAGCCAGCGCGACAGCAGCGGCACAGCCTGGCTGACCGGATGCTGGATCCGCGCCGTGTTGTATTCACCCCAAGAGCGGTCGGACAGGCTGCCGCCGTAGTTTTCACGGTACACATCGATGATCGCGCGCAGCGATTCCACCTTCAGTGCGTCCCACGACTCGTAGTCTGCGGCGAGCAGGTGCATCGGGCGTTCGTTAACCAGCGACCACAGCGGCCCCTCGAACTGATTACTGATCAACGGGCGTTGATCGTCACTGATCGCGGTGCGAACCGGGGTCATCAAGCCGTCGAACACCCTCTGCCGGACCTCCCAGCGGAACGCGCGAACCAGCCGATAACCCACGGAATCCGGTGCGGCAGCCGGAATCCAGTCCTCAACGAGCTGGCGGTACTCGGCGAGATCAGGATCGCCGTCGACGACGGCATCGCTGAGCGTGTCGAGCAGCAGCTCACGCCAGGGCGCCAGGAACACTGCCCGGCTGTCTCGCTGGATATCCAGCATGTCCTCGGGAGTAAAGGTGTCTTTCGCGAACAATCCGTCGCGAATCTGCTGCGCGCGTGCGGCGAGGTCGTAGCCGCCGTCGCCGATGATCGCCAGCGCTTCGTTGTCGACGACGCGCGCATTGGCCGTCCAGATTCTGCCGTCGGCCGGGTTGACCACGCGGGGATATTCCTCGGGCGACCGCCAACCGGTCCAGCCGTCCGCCTCACTCCAGTCAGCCGGCACCATCGGATCGAAATCGCCTTTCACCGGGATCGTGCCGGCGATCGTCCAGCCGATGTTGCCGCCGGCGTCTCCGCCGACGAAGTTCTGCGGCGGCATGCCGAAGGTATTGGCGAGCTCAAGCGCGTCAACGAGCGTCTCTGCGGTTTCGAGCTGCATGATGTTCAGGTTCACCGCTTCCGGGTGATGGGCGATCCAGCTGATCGCGATGTCTTTACCGTCGAAGGTCACACCCGGATCAACCGGCCCCCAGCGCGTCTCGCGGACCTCGACCGTGACCGGTTCCGCATCCTTGACGCGAATCGTCTCGGTATGCAGCACGAAGGCCTCATCGCCGTCCTGCGTCCGGTACGTCCCCTCTGCACGCCCCGGCTGCACGATCACGGCGTCACTCCAGTCGCCGTAGCTGTTGGTATAGCCCCAGGCAACACGCCCGTTGCTGCCGGCAACCACAAACGGAGCGCCCGGCAGAGTCACGCCCGTCACGTCACGCATCGTCTCACCGGAGGTGACCAGTCGCGCCTGGTACCAGATATTCGGCACGGCATGGCCAAGATGCATGTCATTGGCCACCAGCGCGCGGCCGTTCGCGGTCAGTGCACCACTGACCGCCCAGTTGTTCGATCCGTTCAGCGGCGGACGACCTGCCTCGCCGGCCGGTTCGAGATCATCCGCCTTTTCGAATTCACGCACCGAATAGACCTCAGGCGGCGGCGTTGGACCTGTCTCCACCGCGTCACCGATGATCGGTGCATCCCAGCGGGTTCCCAGCGGGTACATCCAGGAGAACACCTCGGGCGGCAGAACCTGGTGTGCATATCCACGGCGGACGTCGCGTCGCGCCCGGTCGTCGTTTAGCTGCATGTACATGGAAAACACAACAATGATCGTGTCCTCAACAGTCCACGGAGCCGGTGTACCGCCAACCAGAAAATACTCAAAGGGCTTGACCCCGAGCCCGTTGAGGCCCTCGTTGACCCCGTCGGTGTACGCCTCGATCAGCGCGATGTCGTCAGCGGACTGCGTGTCGATGATGGCTCTGGCGCGCGCGCGAAAACGATGCAGCCGGTAGCGCGTGTCGACACCAACGGTCGCCGGACCGAACAGTTCAGAGAGTTCGCCGGCCGCCTGCCGTCGGATCAGGTCCATTTGGAAACAGCGGTCCTGGGCATGGGCGTAACCTGTCGCAAAGGCAAGATCACGGCGGTTGCCTGCGGAGATTGTGGCTATACCGGCTGCGTCACGCTCGATTGTCGCGGGTGCTTCGAGACCTTTGACGACGAGTTCACCGTCGAGCGCCGGTAAGCTGCCGCGAACCAGCAGCCACGCGGCAACAACCACAACAGCGACGAGCAACGACAGCCCGGCCAGCAGACGCACAATCCACTTCTTCATGATCGTCCTTTAGTGTTGGCTTCGTCCGCGGATCAACAACCGCGACGAACGGTCAGCGGACGCTCAGCGCTCGGTGACCTTGAGAATCTTCATCGCGTTGGTCCCGCCGGTCACGCCGTGCATGTCGCCCTTCGTGAACACCACCTGGTCGCCAACCGAGACCAGTTCGCTCTCGAGCATGGCGTCGAAAATATCCCGATACAGCTTCTGCGAGTCCGTCGTGCGCTCGATCTGGAAGCTCACTGAGTACACGCCGCGATACATCGTTACGCGTCGACGCGTTGCCGGATGCGGGGTCAGCGCGAAGATCGGAATGTCCGAGCGAATTCGCGACATCCAGCGGGCCGTGCTACCGGATTCCGTCAACGCGATAATTGCGGACACGTCCATGTGGTTAGCCGTGTACATCACCGCCATCGCGATCGCTTCATCGACATTACGAAAGTTTTCGCCGAGTCGATGGCGGGTCTGACTGGACGGCAGATGGAATTTCTCAGCGCCCTCGCAGACCTCGGACATAGCCTTGATCGCCTTGGTCGGGTGTTTGCCGACAGCGGATTCGCCGGACAGCATGACCGCGTCCGTACCGTCCATGACGGCGTTTGACACATCGGACACCTCGGCGCGTGTCGGAATGGGGTTTTCGATCATCGACTCCATCATCTGGGTGGCCGTGATCACCGCCTTGCTGGCCTTGCGGCTGGCGCGAATCAGACGCTTCTGGATACCGGTGAGTTCGGAGTAACCCATTTCCACACCGAGGTCGCCACGCGCAACCATGACCACGTCCGAAGCCTCGATGATGGGGTCAATATTCTCGACCGCCTCGGTGCGTTCGATCTTGGCAACAATATGCCCCTGGCCGCCGGCCTCCCGGAACAGAGTGCGCGCCTGCTCGACGTCCTCGCCGGTGCGAACAAAAGACACGGCAAGAAAATCCATGTCGAGTTCAGCGGCGAGCTTGATATTTTCCTTGTCGACCTCGGTCAGCGCCGGCGCAGAAAGCCCGCCGCCGCGCTTGTTGATGCCCTTGTTGTCCGATAGTCGGCCGCCGTTTACGACGACCGTGTGAATTCGCGTACCGTCGACACGCTCAACCTCGAGCACGATCATGCCGTCGTTCAGTAACAGCACGTCACCCGGCACCACGTCTTCGTGCAGTGTTTCGAGCGCCACACCGACACCGTCGATCGTGCCCGCCTCTTTGCCGAGAGTGGAATCGAGGTAAAACGCCGCGCCGTCCTCGAGGATGACGCTGCCGTCCTGGAAGCGGCAAATGCGAATCTTCGGTCCCTGCAGATCGCCCATCAGGGCAACCTGTCGGCCGACCTTGTCCGCCGCCTTGCGCAGCTGGGCCGCACGTTTGCGATGGTCGTCGGCGTCGCCATGAGAAAAATTGACCCGCGCCACATCGAGGCCGTGGCGAATCATCTTTTTCAGGGTTTTCTTATCGTCCGTCGCGGGCCCCAGCGTCGCGACGATTTTTGTTCTTCTCTTCATGCGGCGGAGTATGTCACAGCAGGCGAAAAAAGGGACGCCGGGCGACTCGCCCGGCACTCAGCAAAATGCACGCACCGGAAGGGTGCAAGACTAAACGGTCAGGTCGTCGGCACGGCGTTCGAGCACAGCGACGGCCGGCAGCGTTTTGCCCTCAACGAATTCGAGAAACGCGCCGCCGCCGGTTGAGATATACGACAGGCGATCGGCCACACCGTACTTGTCGATCGCGGCCAGGGTGTCGCCGCCACCGGCGATGGAAAACGCCGAGCTGTTCGCAATCGCTTGTGCCAGAGCACGTGTCCCGTCCCCGAACTGGTCGAATTCGAACACGCCCACCGGGCCGTTCCAGATGACGGTGCCAGCTTTAGCAATCATGGCGGTAAACGCCTCTGACGTGCGAGGACCGATGTCGAGAATCATGTCCGCATCGCCAACGCCATTGACATCGACGGTCCGCGCCTCAGCGTCGGGGGAGAACTCGCGAGCGACGACGACGTCGGTCGGCACCGGTACGTCTGCGCGGTCGTCACTCGCCGTCATCAGGCCGCGCGCGATATCCAGCATGTCTGCTTCGTGCAGAGACTGGCCGACACCGTGGCCGTCCGCCGCGATAAACGTGTTGGCGATCCCGCCGCCGACGATCAGGTGGTCGACTTTCTGCGCCAGAGCCTCGAGCACCGTTATTTTGGTCGAGACTTTCGAGCCGCCGACGATAGCGACGACCGGCCGCGCCGGTTCGTGCAGTGCCTTGGCCAGCGCGTCCAGTTCCGCCGACAGCAGCGGCCCGGCACAGGCGATGGCGGCGTGTTCGGCGACGCCATATGTACTCGCCTGCGCGCGGTGCGCCGTCCCGAACGCATCCATGACAAACACATCACAAAGCGCCGCCATTTTTTTCGACAGATCTGAGTCGCAGGACTTCTCACCCGGCAGGAAACGGACATTTTCGAGCAGGCGAATCTCGCCAGGCGCGATGTCCACGCCGTCGATCCAGTCCGCCTGCAGCGTCACGTCCCGACCGAGCAATTCGCTCAACCGCCGTGCGACCGGCGCAAGAGACAAGGCCGGATCCGGTTCGCCCTCGACGGGCCGCCCGAGATGCGACATCAGCATGACGGCAGCACCGGCATCGAGCGCCTGCTCAATGGTCGGCAGTGCCGCGCGAATTCGCACGTCGCTCGAAACCTCACCCTCGGCCAGCGGCACATTCAGGTCCTCGCGAATAAGCACACGCTTACCCGCGAGGTCCACATCCTGCATTCGAATGACGTTCATGCCGGGCGTCAGGCGCTCATCAACGCCTTGGTCGTGTCGAGCATGCGGTTCGAGAAGCCCCACTCGTTGTCGTACCACGAAATCACCTTGACGCAGGTGCCGTCGATGACCTTGGTCAGCGACGCATCGTAAGTCGACGACGCCGGGTTGTGATTGAAGTCGATTGAGACCAGCGGCTCATCGTTATAGTCAAGAATGCCTTTAAGCGGGCCGTCAGAAGCCGCTTTGAGAATCTCGTTGATTTCGTCGATTGACGTCGCCCGCTCGGCAACAAACGTCAGGTCGACGGCCGAGACGTTGATCGTCGGCACGCGCATCGAGAACCCGTCGAGTTTGCCGTTCAGCTCCGGCAGCACCAGGCCGACAGCCTTGGCCGCACCGGTGCTGGTCGGGATCTGCGACATGGTGGCCGAACGCGCACGGCGCAGGTCCTTGTGGAACACATCGGTCAGGACCTGGTCGTTCGTGTACGCGTGAATCGTGGTCATGATGCCGTGCTTGACGCCGATCGCATCGTGCAGCGGCTTCACCAGCGGCGCCAGACAGTTGGTCGTGCACGAGGCGTTTGAGATCACCTGGTCGTCGGCGGTCAGCGTGTCATGGTTGACACCGTACACAATGGTTTTCTCGATGCCTGCGCCGCCCGGCGCAGAGATAACGACTTTCTTGGCACCACCCTCAATGTGTTTGCCGGCGGTTTCCGCCGTACGGAACAGGCCGGTGCACTCGAAAACCACGTCGACGCCAAGATCGCCCCACGGCAGCTTGGCCGGGTCGCGTTCGGCAAAGACCTTGACGCGGTCGCCGTTGACGACGATATCGCCGCCATCGACTTCAACGGTGCCGGGGAATTTGCCGTGCGCCGTGTCGTACCGAGTCAGGTGTGCATTGGTTTCCGGGTCGCCCAGATCGTTAAGCGCGACAACGTCAAATTCGCCGGTGCGGCCGGACTCGTGGATGGCCTTGAGCACGTTACGACCAATGCGGCCGTAGCCGTTGATTCCCACCTTGATAGACATACAAATCTCCCTATTGCAATACAGCGCGGGCAACGTCAGCGACATTGCTCGCGGAAAAACCGAAGTGTTCGAACAATTCGTCGGCCGGCGCCGACTCACCAAAGCTTGTCATACCAACGACGCGCCCGGCCGACCCGACATAGCGGTACCAGGAATCGGGCACACCGGCCTCGACCGCGACTCGCGCCGTGACGGCAGACGGCAGGACCGACTCGCGGTAAGCCTCGTCCTGAGCGTCAAACAGATCCGTGCACGGCATGGATACGACGCGCACGGCGACACCCCCGGCAGCCAGTTCGTCAGCCGCCGCCGTGCACAGTGCTATTTCGGAGCCGGTGCCGATCAGGATCAGGTCCGGAGGACCGTCGGCATCCCGCAGCACGTAGCCACCGCGAGCGATACTGGCAAGCTGCGCGGTATCGCGTGCCTGATGCGGCACACCTTGGCGGGTCAGCACAAGGCTGGTCGGACCGTCGCGCCGCTCGATGGCATCGATCCACGCAGCCAGGGTCTCGACCGTGTCGCAGGGTCGCCAGACGCGCATGTTGGGCATGACGCGCAGTGACGCCAGGTGTTCCACCGGCTGGTGCGTCGGGCCGTCTTCTCCCAGTCCGATCGAATCGTGGGTGTAGACCAGGATGTTCTGTATTTTCATCAGCGCCGCGAGACGCAGTGCGTTGCGCGCATAATCCGAAAACACGAGGAAGGTGCCCGAGTACGGGATCAGGCCGCCGTGCAGACGCATCCCGTTACCCATCGCGGTCATGCCAAATTCCCGAACGCCGTAAAAGATGTAGTTACCGGCAGCGTTATCCGCGGTCACCGGCACCGAACCCGAATGCTTGGTCAGGTTGGACCCCGTCAGGTCCGCAGAGCCGCCGGCAAGTTCGGGCAGGACCGGCGCGAGGTGATTGAGCGCAACCAGCGACGCCTTGCGGGTCGCCATGGTCTCGGCCGCATCATCGACCGCCGACAGCGCGGCGGCCTTGTGCGCCGACCAGCTTTCCGGCAGATCGCCCGCCATGCGGCGTTCGAATTCCGCCGCCTGCTCCGGGTGTGCGGCGCGGTAGGCATCGAAGCGACTCTGCCACGCCGCTTCCGCCTGCTTACCGCGCTCTGCCTGGTTCCAGTCGGATGCGATATCGGCAGGAATCTCAAACGGGGCGTGGGACCAGCCCAGCGCCTCACGCGTGGCGGCAATCTCATCGTCACCGAGCGGTGCGCCGTGCGTGGACGCCGTGCCCTGCTTGTTGGGCGCGCCGAAACCGATCACGGTCTTGCAGGAGATGAGTGTCGGCTGCTCGCTGTTGGCCAGCGCTGCGTCGATGGCGGACGCAACAGCAGCGCCGTCATGGCCGTCGACCGCGGGGATGACCTGCCAGCCGTAGGCTGCAAATCGTTGCGGCGTATCGTCGCCGAACCATGCATCGACCTCACCGTCAATCGAGATGTTGTTGTCGTCGTAGAACGCGATCAGCTTGCCGAGTTTCAGCGTGCCTGCGAGGGAGCAGGCTTCGTGCGAGATGCCCTCCATCAGGCAGCCGTCGCCGAGAAACACCCACGTACGGTGGTCGACGACGCTGTGGTCAGCGGTGTTGAACTCGCTGGCGAGCATCTTCTCGGCGAGCGCCATACCCACCGCGTTCGTGATGCCCTGCCCCAGCGGCCCCGTCGTCGTTTCGACGCCAAGCTCCGGTTCGTATTCCGGATGGCCTGCTGTGCGGTAGCCCATTTGCCGGAAATTCCGGATCTCATCGATCGACAGCGGGTAGCCCGTCAGGTGCAGCAGGCTGTACAGCAGCATGGAACCGTGACCGTTTGACAATACAAAACGGTCGCGATCCGCCCAGCCCGGATTTGCCGGATTGTGCTTCAGATAATCGCGCCACAGCACTTCAGCGATGTCGGCCATGCCCATCGGCGCGCCGGGGTGACCGGAATTCGCCGCCTGCACGGCATCCATGCTAAGTGCGCGAATCGCGTTAGCCAGGACGCGCCGGCGCTCGCCGGTCGTGGGGGTGTTTTCAGACATAGAGCATCAGGCCTCGTGGGCCTTGTTGTTTTGGTAGTAAGGGGCTGCGTCTAGGCGCAGCGGCATTTTCAGGTTTTTTCCCGGCACCCGCAACCGGGTCGTAGTGTGCGAGATTACTATAAAGAAGTGTTTCTGCGGGCCGTAACGGGTTTTTATCTCTGGTTAAACGGTTACAATGCGCGGCTTTCCGACAGCGACCTGACATTTTTATGGCTGATTCATTCGTCTTTACCTCGGAATCCGTATCCGAGGGGCACCCCGACAAGATTTCCGACCAGATCTCGGACGCGATCCTCGACGCGATCCTCGCCGAAGACACCGCCGCACGTGTCGCCTGTGAGACGCTGGTCAAGACCGGCATGGTGCTCGTCGCCGGCGAAATCACGACGTCAGCCTGGGTGGACATTGAAGAGGTCGTACGCCGCACCGTCCTCGACATTGGCTACAGCGACTCCGAGATGGGTTTCGACGGTGCATCCTGCGCGGTCCTGAACGCCATCGGCAAGCAGTCGCCGCACATCGCGATGGGCGTCGATCGAGCTTCGGACGAAGAACAAGGCGCCGGTGACCAGGGCCTGATGTTCGGTTACGCGACCAACGAGACCGACGTGCTGATGCCCGCGCCGATCACTTACTCGCACTTGCTGGTTCGCCGCCAGGCGGAGGTGCGCAAGAACGGCACGCTGGACTGGCTGCGCCCGGACGCAAAGAGCCAGGTCACCTTCCGTTACGAGGACAACAAGCCGGTTGCGATTGACGCGGTTGTGCTGTCGACCCAGCACCACGCCGATGTCAGTAACGAAGACCTCCGCGAAGGTGTGATGGAAGAGATCATCAAGCCCGTGCTGCCGGCAGACATGCTGAACGCGGACACGAAGTACCACATCAACCCGACCGGGCGCTTTGAAATCGGCGGCCCGATGGGCGACTGCGGACTGACCGGCCGCAAGATCATCGTCGACACCTACGGCGGCGCAGCGCGCCACGGCGGCGGCGCCTTCTCCGGCAAGGATCCGTCCAAGGTCGACCGCTCGGCGGCTTACGCCTGCCGCTACGTGGCGAAGAACATTGTGGCTGCCGGTTTGGCGGAGCGCTGCGAAATCCAGGTGAGCTACGCGATCGGCGTCGCCGAGCCGACCTCGATCAGCGTGCAGACCTTCGGCACCGGAACGCGTTCGGACGGCGAGCTGACCGCACTGATTCGCGAGCATTTTGACCTGCGCCCCTACGGCATTCTCAAGATGCTCGACCTGCTGCGGCCGATCTACCAGCCGACAGCAGCCTATGGACACTTTGGTCGTGATGACATCGACCTCAGTTGGGAGAAAACCGACAAGGCCGACGCGTTGAGGGACGCCTGACGCTTTTTAACCGTTACAATCCTCTACTCTCCAGGAGAACACCATGAGCACCGACCCGGTTGCTGTGACAACACCCGACTACAAGGTTAAGGACATCGCGCTGGCCGACTGGGGCCGCAAAGAAATCGCGATTGCCGAGACCGAAATGCCCGGCCTGATGGCCCTGCGCGAAGAATACGGCGACGAACAACCGCTGAAAGGCGCGCGCATCGCCGGCTGCCTGCACATGACCATCCAGACTGCAGTCCTGATCGAGACGCTGACGGCGCTGGGCGCCGAGATTCGCTGGTCGTCGTGCAACATCTTTTCGACGCAGGACCAGGCTGCGGCCGCCATTGCCGCTGCCGGTATTCCGGTATTCGCCTGGAAAGGCGAAACAGAAGAGGAGTACTGGTGGTGCGTCGAACAGACTGTGCACGGCCCGGACGGCTGGACACCCAACATGATCCTCGATGATGGCGGTGACCTGACAGGGCTGCTGCATGACAAGTACCCGGAACTGATGAAAGAGGTCCGCGGCCTGTCCGAGGAAACGACCACCGGCGTACTGCGTCTCTACGAAATGATGCAGGACGGCACACTGCAGTGCCCGGCCTTCAACGTTAACGACTCGGTCACGAAGTCGAAGTTCGACAACCTGTACGGCTGCCGCGAATCGCTGGTCGACGGCATCAAGCGCGCCACCGACGTCATGGTCGCTGGCAAGGTTGCCGTGGTTTGCGGTTTCGGCGATGTCGGCAAGGGCTCGGCGCAGTCACTGCGCGGTCTCGGCGCCACCGTTATGATCACGGAAGTCGACCCGATCTGCGCGCTGCAGGCGGCGATGGAAGGTTACCGCGTGGTGCGACTGGACGACGTCATCGGCGACATCGATATTCTCGTCACGGCCACCGGCAACTACAACATCGTCACCGGCGAGCATCTCGATGCGCTGAAGGACGAAGCGATCGTCTGCAATATCGGCCACTTCGACAACGAGATCGACGTCGAGTACCTGAAGAAGTACGAGTGGGAAAACATCAAGCCGCAGGTCGATCACATCATCAAGCCGGACGGCAACCGCATCATCTTGCTGGCCGAAGGCCGTCTCGTGAACCTGGGTTGCGCTACCGGCCACCCGAGCTTCGTGATGTCCAATTCGTTCACCAACCAGGTGCTGGCGCAGATCGAACTCTGGCAGCGCGCTGACCAGTACAAGAATGAAGTGTTTGTTCTGCCGAAGCACCTGGATGAGAAGGTGGCCCGTCTGCACCTCGACCGAATCGGCGCAAAGCTGACGGAACTGTCCGACGAGCAGGCCAAATACATCGGCGTATCGAAAGAGGGCCCGTACAAGGCCGAGACCTACCGCTACTAAGCGATTCCGGTCCAGACAGAGCGCGCCCGCGGTATCCGCTGGCGCGTTTTTTTTTGCCCGGCAGCAAACCCGGGGCAGCGTTGCCCCGAAGTGGTTCACGCCGCTATGATCGTGGCATTGCGGTGAACGAGAGACAGACCATTTCCGAGCCCACTGGCGCCGTTCGGCTGCTGCACCTGACGGACCTGCACCTGTTTGCAGATGACGCATCGGAACTGCGCGGCACCAACACGGATCGGTCGCTGCAGCGGGTGCTTCGCCACGTCGCGGACAGCGACTGGCACGCCGACGCCACACTCGTGACCGGCGACCTGATTCAGGACGACTCCCGCGAGGCCTACGAGCGTTGCCGACAACGACTCGGCCACCTGCCCTCGCCCATCGTTGTCATCCCGGGCAACCACGATGTGCCGTCCCTGCTGGACGCCGTGTTGTCCGATGCGCCGTTCCAGTCGGGGGGACGGCTCGATATCGGCCGCTGGCGCATCATCAACCTGTCGAGCTGGGTTGAGCAAAGCGCCGCCGGCCGGCTGCCGGAAACGGAACTCGAACGCCTGTCGCACGAGATACAGACCGACCGCTACGTGCTGATTGCGCTGCACCACCCGACGCTGGATCTCGGTAGCCGCTGGCTGGACGGCCTGCAGCTCGCCAACCGGGATTCCTTTGACGAAATCATCAAAACCTCGCCCGTCGTTCGCTGCGTACTGTTCGGCCACGCCCACCAGGCGTACGATCAGGTGCTGGATACGACACGCTTTCTCTGCACACCGTCAACCTGCCGCCAGTTTCGGCCGGGCAGTGACGCATTCGCGACCGACGACCTGCCGCCGGCCTACCGCCGCCTGACGCTGTTCGACGACGGCAGCATGACGACAAGCGTACAGTGGGTGGACCATGACTAGACGACTGCTGACAACCCTGCTGACCCTGCTGGCTCTCCCCGCGCTGGGCGAGCATCCGCTCAGCCTCTGGGAAGTCCGCGGCACCAACAACGCGATCTACCTGCTCGGCTCGGTGCACTTGCTCCGGCAGCAGGATCACCCCCTGCCCTCCAGGATGCTCGACGCCTACGCAGACGCCGAAACGATCATCATGGAAATCGACATGGACGACATCGATCCGATCGAAACGCAGGCGCTGATCAATCGACTCGGCGTGCTGAATGACGGTCGAACACTGAAAGACCTGATCGGCGAGTCGCGCTACGCCGCGGCCGAGAAAGCGGCCGCCGCGATGGACATTCCCTTCGGCCTGCTGTCCCGATCCGAACCGTGGCTCGCCGCCATGACGATCGAGCAGCTGGCACTCGCACGCCTCGGCTTCAACCCGGCGCTGGGCGTTGAAATGACCTTCTCGACCCGCGCCGCTGCAGACGGCAAACCGGTGGAAGGCTTCGAGACCATCGAACAACAGCTCGCGTTTCTCGATGAGCTGTCGTTGGACGCGCAGACTGATCTGCTGATGCAGACGCTGACGGAAAGCCGCGACCTGCGTTCGGAGATGGACGCGCTCATCGAGGCCTGGCGCCTCGGCGATATCGACTTTCTGGAGCAAACCGTCCTGAGCGATATAAAGGACTTCCCCGAACTCTACGACGTGATCGTCGCCGACAGAAACGCGCGCTGGGTCGACACCATCAATACACTGCTCGACGATGACGACGACTACCTGATCATCGTCGGTGCGCTGCACCTTGTGGGCCCGGACGGCGTGCCGGCCCTGCTTGAGGCGCAGGGCAACGACGTCACACAGCTTAACCAGACGGAGTAACTGCAAGCATCATGAGTCTTTACAGCAATGCCCGGGAAGTGATCGCCGGCGGCGTCAACTCACCGGTCCGTGCGTTTGCCGGCGTCGGTGGCGAACCCGTGTTTTTCAAGTCCGCCCACGGTTCCCGCGTGCAGTCCGAAGACGGTCGCGAGTTCATCGATTACGTGGGCTCCTGGGGACCGATGATCCTCGGACACACCCACCCGGAGGTCATCAACGCGGTGACCGAAACGGCGAGACACGGCTTGAGTTTCGGCGCGCCCTGTGTGCTGGAGACCCGGCTGGCGCGCAAGATTCTCGACCTGATGCCGCGCATGGAGAAACTGCGCATGGTCAGCTCCGGTACCGAAGCCACGATGAGCGCCATCCGGCTGGCACGCGGTCACACCGGGCGCGACAAAATCATAAAGTTCGAAGGCTGCTATCACGGCCACTCCGATTCACTGCTGATCAAGGCCGGTTCCGGTGCACTGACCCTCGGCGTGCCGAGCTCGCCCGGCGTGCCGGCCGGACTGGCCGAGCACACCGTGACGCTGCCGTTCAACGACCTGGCCGCGCTGGAGACCGTGTTCGAGGACATCGGCAGCGAGGTGGCCTGCGTTATCGTCGAGCCGATCACCGGCAATATGAACATGATCCTGCCGCTCGACGGCTACATGCAGCGACTGCGTGAGCTGTGCACGGCATCCGGCAGCCTGTTGATCTTCGACGAAGTCATGACCGGCTTCCGCGTTGCCAAGGGCGGTGCCCAGGAATTGCTGGACATCACGCCGGACCTGACGACGCTCGGCAAAATCGTCGGCGGCGGCCTGCCTGCCGCGGCCTTTGGCGGCCGCGCCGATGTCATGGCGTCGATCGCCCCGGACGGTCCGGTCTACCAGGCCGGCACGCTGTCGGGATGTCCGGTGTCGATGGCCGCCGGTCTCAAGACGCTGGAACTGATCGACGAGCCGGGCTTCTACGAGTCGCTGAATGACAAGACCCGTCGGCTCACCGAGGGCTTTAAAGCCGCGGCCGACGCTGCCGGTGTGCCGATGGCGGTTGTCCAGGCTGGCGGCATGTTCGGCTTTATCTTCAGCGACGCATCACCGGTCAGTCACTATGAACAGGTTGCCGCAGCGGACATCGAGCGATTCAAGGCCTTCTTCCACGGCATGCTGGAGCGCGGAATCTATCTCGCACCCTCTGCATTTGAAGCCGGGTTTATCTCGGTGAAACACACCGATGAGGAAATAGACCGGACAGTCGCCGCCGCGCAGGAGGTCCTGAGCGCGATCGCCTGAGGTCAGCCGGCTCCCGGCGCGTCCGAGGACGGCATCCGTACCTGTTCGAGTACGGCGGCGACGATATCGAGTCGCTGCTGGCAGTCGGCGCGTTCAAGGCACATCTGTTTTTGCTCCAGCGCGATCGGCAAAATCTCGAGAAAACGGTTGGCCACCCAGCCGGCGTCGTCGAAGTGCCGCTCCATGTCCTCGTACAGGCGTCCGAGGTCGTCGAGGATCGCCTCAAGGATCTCCGGCAGATTCGCGTACTCGGCGGGCAGCACCATGGGAATCTCGCCGGGCAGTATTTCGATCTCTCCGACATTCAGGCCGTCTGCCTGTCGCTCGGCCGATTGGAGTTCAAATTTGTGCGTGCCGATCGCCGTCACGCCCAGCAAGCCGTCACTGCCCTGGTAGAAGTCGACGATCCTCGCCAGCGTGCCGATCGTGTATGTACTGGCCGGTGAGCCGGCTTCCTGGCCGTCCTGAATCAGCAGGACGCCGAATGACGTGTTGTCCTTCATGCAGCGGCTGATCATGTCGACGTAGCGGGTCTCGAAGATCCGCAGAGGCAGCGGTCCGCCGGGAAACAACACGGTGTTCAGTGGAAATAATGGTACCTGCACGTCGCTCTCAGTGTCCGGGACGTAGCCACAGTATAGAGCCTCAAGCCCGGCTCATGAACGCATTCGCTGCAACAGCGATGTCAGTGTCTGCCGCGCCCCACCGAAGCCGCCGTTGCTCATAAATATAATGGCGTCGCCGCTTTTGGCCGATTGGGCGAGGTCCGACACCAGCAGGTCGTAGTCGGCAAATCGGCTCAGGCGATCGCCGAGCGGCTTCAGCGCGGCATCGAGCGAATCGGCCATGTCGGCGTCCCGGTACACCCAGACCGCGTCGGCTTGCGACAAGGAGTCGGCGAGCGTGGCATTGTGAACGCCCATTTTCATCGTGTTGGATCGGGGCTCCATCGCGACCAGGATGCGCCGATCCGGGAACCGCCGTCGAACTCCGGCTAGCGTTCGACGGATGGCTGTCGGGTGATGCGCGAAATCGTCATAGATCGCGATGTCCCCGACTGTCGCTGTGCGTTCCATCCGGCGGCGAATACCATCGAAGCGGCCGAGTGCTTCCACCGCCTTGTGAAAACGGACGCCCGCATGGCAAGCCGCTGAGACCGCCGCGACCGCGTTCTCGAGGTTATGGCGGCCTCCCATCGACCAGCGCGTCTCCGCCGGCTCGCCGTTGCCGCGATGGATGCGCAGGCGACGCTCGGTGGCATCCAGGTACTCCCCCCACCACGGTGCGGACTGGTCGAGACCGAAGTGTTCGGTCGATGTCCAGCAGCCCGCGTCGATCAGTGTCGCAAGATGGTCATCCGCTGCGTTGACGAGCACACGCCCGGAACCGGGCACCGTGCGCAGTAATTGATGAAATTGCCATTGGATCGCGTCGAGGTCCCGGTAAATGTCTGCGTGATCGAACTCCAGGTTGTTCAACACCAGCGTCCGCGGACGGTAGTGCACGAACTTGGCGCGTTTGTCGAAGAACGCCGTGTCGTACTCGTCCGCCTCGACAACAAATACGCGACCGTCGCCAAACCGGGCCGTGACGCCGAAATTGGCCGGCACACCACCGATCAGGAAGCCCGGTGCGAGGCCGGCATCTTCAAGAATCCAGGCGACGAGGCTGGCCGTGGTCGTTTTGCCGTGCGTGCCGGCGACGGCGATAACGTGCTGACCTCTGAGAACATGATTGGCCAGCCACTGCGGTCCGGACTGGTAAGGAATCTCCGCGTCAAGCAGCGCCTCGATGACCGGCACGCCGCGACTCATGACGTTGCCAACAACAACGACGTCGGGTGTCGGCGTGAGCTGATCAGCGTCAAAGCCCTCGTGAATGTCGATACCGAGATCGCGCAGCTGCGTGCTCATCGGCGGATACACGTTGGCGTCACTGCCGGTCACATGGTGTCCGGCGGCCTTGGCGAGTGCCGCGATGCCACCCATGAAAGTGCCGCAGATGCCGAGTATGTGTACGTGCATGTCGCTCTTGGTTTCCGTTCTACGCAGATGGAGTCTGCTGCACCACGATCAAAAAGTCGTTGACCAGAAGCTGCACGATCAAAACGAAGGCGGCAACCGCGACACCTCCGGCGAGGCTGACATCGGCGGTCCGCGAAACGATGCTGCCCTCTACCTGCACCGACCAGGCCCACGACGCCAGTATGCCGAGCACCAGCACGTTGCCGGTCGGCTGCAACAACAGGAGGAACGCGGTAGTTGCAAACGCGATATACGCCGTGGCACCGAGGATAGCGGTATACATCTGAGTCAGGCGCACGGCACGGCCGCGCGCGGCGATGAACAGAGTGAACAGGAACAGAGACAACAGGTTGCTGACAATCGACCGGACCACGCTAAAGCCGGTGAAATCGTCGAGCAGAAACCAGGTCAGCAGGATCGATGACAACCAGAACAGCGCGGCAAACACGAGGAACACGGTGAGCCGGGGCAGTTGCTCCGGGCCCTGTCGCAGCAGCGCAATATCGAAAAAGGTTCGAAGTAAGATCAGCATGCGGCGGAAGCATAGAGCAATCCGCGCGGCGGAGCATGTTACCCTTCGGCCTGCCTAGTTCCCCGTCGCGGTTTACCATGTCTGACTATCAATTCGTTGACGACTATTACGACGTCATCGAGACCTTGCGGGACACCGGGACGGCCGGAATCGACACCGAGTTTCTGCGCGAAAAAACCTACTTTTCGCAGCTTTGCCTGATCCAGTTTTCTTCGCGAGACGTCATTTACTGTATCGACCCGCTGCGACCGCACGACTACGCCGATTTCTGGGACGCTCTGTGCACGCCTCGCTGGGTTGTGCACTCCGGCCGTCAGGACACCGAAGTGATTTTCCAGACAGCCGGCAGACTTCCGGAGCGCCTGTTTGACACACAGATCGCCGCCGGCCTGCTCGGAATGGCGCCGCAAATGGGTTACGCCAACCTGGTTGAGGCGCTGTTTGACGTGCAACTGCCGAAATCCCACACCCGCGCAGACTGGTCGCGCCGCCCGCTGCCGGAAGAGTGGCTGCGATACGCGGCGGACGATGTGACCTATTTGCTGCCCACGCTGGACCTGCTGACCGAAAAGCTCGACAAAGCGGGACGCCTGGACTGGGCCGATGAGGATTCGGCGCTGTTGCTCGATGAGGATCTGTACGACCCGAAACCGGAAGACGCGATTCACCGTCTGAAAGGTGCGCGAAATTTCCGCGGGCGCCGTCGTGCGGTGGCCGCAGCACTCGCCGAATGGCGTGAGACCGAAGCCGTGCGCCGGAATCGGCCGCGCCAGTGGATCGTGCGCGACAACAACCTGCTGGATGTGGCCGTTCGCCGGCCGACTCGAGTCTCCGAGCTGCGACGCATCGACGGATTTCCGGGCAAACTGGTGGATCGCGCCGGGGAGCGCCTGGTCGCCATCATCCGTGACGCTGGCCAGGATGAACACTACGAGCCGCCGCAGCCCCCGGATGAGGCGCAGAAACGGGTTGTTGCCCAGTTGCAGGATCTGGTGAGCAAACGCGCCAAGGAGCTGGGTATCGCCGCCGAGGTGCTGGCACCGCGCAAGGAGTTGTCAGCCGCCGTGATGTTCGGTACGCGCGACTCGCGGGTGTTTACTGGTTGGCGGAATGACGTCGTCGGCGCCGATCTGACGGCACGTCTGTAGTCAGATCGCTTCAGCCGATCGCCGTGACCAGGCGATCGTACACTTCGTCAATGCTGCCCTCGGCCTCAACCGTCTTCAGATTACCGCGTGACTCATAGTAGCCGATCACCGGCTCGGTGTTGGCTCGGTAGACGTTCAGGCGATTCGAAATCGTTTCTTCATTGTCGTCTTCCCGCTGAATCAGCTCGCCGCCGTTGGCGGTCACCGCATCGAGCTCGTCCTGCGAGGAGTAGTGGATATTCAGCAGCTTGCCGGTCTTGGAGCAGGTGCGTCTCCCTGTCAGGCGCTTCATTAACACCGAGAAATCGACTTTCATCAGAATCGCGGCATCCAGCGGCGCACCAATTTCCGCCAGCAGGTCCTCGAGGTCTCGCGCCTGCTGTTCCGTTCTCGGAAAACCGTCGAGGATGAAGCCATCGGCCGCGTCTGCCTCAGCGACACGTTCGCGGATAATGCCCAGCATGATGTCATCAGAGACCAGGTCACCGGCGTCCATGATGGCCTTGGCTTTCTGGCCAAACTCGGTACCGGACGCGACAGCCGCTCGCAGCATGTCGCCGGTCGAGATATGGGGGAATCCCCGCTCATCCTGAAGTTTTTTCGCCTGCGTCCCTTTTCCGGAACCCGGCGCCCCAAGCAATACGATTCGCATGTGGTTGATCTCTGGTGATTTCGGTCGCGCGGCAGCGCGGAAAGGTGCGCTAAGCTACAAGCTGCGGGCGTCGAGGTCAAACGCCGTGCGGTAGTGATACCGACCCTCGATTCCGCTATTCTCGCGACCGGAATCAATCACGGGGAGTCCACTATGTCAGCGATGAATGCGTTCTACGCGCAGTCGGGCGGCGTCACGTCCGTCATCAACGCCTCCGCCTGCGGCGTCATCGAAACAGCGCGCAAGCATCCGGGGAAAATCGCCAATATCTACGCCGGTCGCAACGGCATCATCGGCGCGCTGACCGAGGACATGATCGACACCAACCGTGAGAGCGCCGCCACCATCGCGGCCCTGAAACACACGCCGGGCGGGGCGTTCGGCTCAGCCCGCTACAAGCTGAAGAGTCTCGAGGAGAACAAGGCGGAGTACGAACGGCTCATCGAAGTGTTCGCGGCGCACAATATCGGCTACTTCTTCTACAACGGCGGTGGCGATTCCATGGACACGGCGCACAAGGTCTCGCAGATCAGCAAACGCATGGGTTTTCCGGTGACCTGCCTCGGCGTGCCGAAGACAGTCGACAACGACCTGCCGATTACCGACTGCTCACCGGGCTTCGGTTCCGTGGCGAAATACGTGGCCGTCTCGACGCAAGAGGCTGCACTCGACGTCGCCTCGATGGCGGAAACCTCGACCAAGGTGTTCGTGCTTGAAGTGATGGGCCGTCACGCCGGCTGGATCGCGGCGGCCGGTGGTCTCGCCGGCTCGGCGCCGGGCGACGCGCCGCACATCATCCTGTTCCCCGAAGTGCCGTTCAATCGGGCCGCGTTCCTGAAACGCGTCAAATTCTGCGTCCAGAACTACGGCTACTGTGTGATCGTCGTCAGTGAAGGTGCGGCCTACAAGAACGGTAAATTCCTGGCTGAAGCCGGCACCCGTGATGCTTTCGGTCACGCCCAGCTTGGCGGTGTGGCGCCGGTCGTCGCCGGCATGGTGCGCGACAATCTCGGTTACAAGTACCACTACGCGGTTGCCGACTACCTGCAGCGCTCTGCCCGGCATATCGCATCCGCCGTGGACGTCAAGCAGGCCTACGCGGTGGGCAAGGCGGCAGTCGAATTCGCACTAAAAGGCCATACCGCTGTCATGCCGGTCATCAAGCGGACGTCAGACAGGCCGTATCGCTGGACGATCGACAAGGCACCGCTGTCCCGCGTCGCCAACCAGGAAAAAATGATGCCGAAGAAGTTCATCACGAAGGACGGCTTCGGAATTACCGAAGCCTGCCGTCGATACCTCGCCCCACTGATCAAGGGTGAAGATTATCCGCCTTACATCAACGGGTTACCGAAGGTCGCAAAGCTCAAAGGCGTCTCGGTCAAGCCGAAGCTGGGCGACAAATTTGTGGTATGATTCGCGCGGCTTGGGGAATGGCCCGCGGACGTGAAACTCGTCGCAAAGGCGCGGCCGGCAAGCTTCAAAAACAAGAAAATTCTTTCGGCGGGGATCCCGAACGCGTTCCATAGAGATGAGGTGCAGACAGTCGCACCGGACGCTCCTGTGTGTCGCGGCCACTCCCTCCGGTCTGCAAATACGGAGTAACAACCTTTATGTCAGTTGCGATTATCCTGGCCCTGTCCCTGTTCGGACTCGCTGTGGCCTTCTACTACTCGCGCTCGGTCAGTCGCGTTGCGGTCGACATGGGTGTCGAAGACGAAGAGACGCGCGGCAAGCTGCGCAAGATTCACTCGGCAATCGCCGACGGCGCGATGGCGTTCCTGAAGCAGGAATACAAGTTCATGGCCATCTTCATGGTCCTGTTCGGCATTGTCATTGCCCTGCTGATCGATGATCACCACACCGATAACGTCAATGAAGGCATCTACACCGCCGTCGCGTTTATCTTCGGTGCGATCATCTCGATTGCCAGTGGTTACATCGGCATGAAGATCGCGACCGCGGGCAACGCGCGAACGACCGTGTCAGCCAACCAGTCGCTGTCCGGTGCCTTCAACCTCGCGCTGCACTCCGGTGCCGTGATGGGCTTTGCACTGGTCAGCCTGGCCTCGCTCGGCATGCTGCTGATCTACCTGGGCCTGAAATTCGTGCTGCCGGCCGACCTGCCGCCGCACATCCTGATGGAAGTGATCGCGGGCTTCGGCCTCGGCGGCTCCGCCATCGCCCTGTTCGCCCGTGTCGGCGGCGGCATCTTCACGAAGGCTGCCGATGTCGGTGCTGACCTTGTAGGCAAGGTTGAAGCCGGTATCCCGGAAGACGATCCGCGCAACCCGGCGGTCATCGCGGACAATGTAGGTGACAACGTCGGTGACGTGGCTGGCATGGGCGCTGACCTGTTTGGCTCCTGTGCAGAAAGCACCTGCGCTGCGATGGTGATCAGCGCCATCGCCTTCGCCGGCAATGTCGATGCGCTGCTGTACCCGATCGTCATTTCGGCCATCGGTATTCCGGTGAGCCTGCTGACAATCCTGCTGATCCGCGTCAACACCGAAGACCAGGTCGGCCCGGCGCTGAAGCGCATGCTGATCATCTCCAGTGTTCTGATGGCGGCCGTCATGTACTTCATCACCGACATGCTGGTGCCGACGGAATTCGCCATCAACGGTGTCGACTACACGTCGCTGGGTGTCTACCTGTGCTTCCTGACCGGGCTTATTGCCGGTCTCGTTGTCGGCCTGCTGACGGAGTACTACACGTCGGATGCCTACAGCCCGGTGCGCGAGGTGGCCGAGTCCACCAAGACCGGCACAGCAACCAACATCATTTTCGGACTGGCACTCGGCTACAAGAGCGCGGTCGGGCCTTATCTTGCGATCGGACTCGCAATCTACATTCCGTGGATGCTGGCCGGCATGTACGGCGTCGCCATCGCGTCGCTCGGCATGCTGGGCACGCTGGTTATTGCACTGACGATCGACGCCTACGGACCGGTTGCTGACAACGCCGGCGGTATCGCGGAGATGGCCGGTATGCCGGAACACGTGCGTGAGCGCACCGACGTGCTGGATTCGGCCGGTAACACCACCGCGGCGATCGGCAAGGGCTTCGCCATTGGTGCTGCCATCCTGACGTCACTGGCCCTGTTCGCGGCGTTTTTGACGCGCGCTGACCTGCTATTAAAGGAAGAAGATCCGACCTCGGACCTGCTCGGCTCGATTAACCTGCTCGACCCGATGGTCTTCAGCGGCCTGTTTATCGGCGCGGTTCTGCCGGCCCTGTTCACGGCGATGACGATGAAGTCGGTCGGATCAGCGGCGTTCAAGATGATCGAGGAAGTGCGTCGCCAGTTCCGCGAGATTCCGGGCATCATGGAAGGCAAAGGCGATCCGGACTATGCGCAGTGTGTGTCGATCTCGACGCAGGCTGCCGTCCGTGAAATGGTCGCACCTGGCATTCTGATCATGGGCGCCCCGCTCGTCACTGGCTTCCTGTTCGGCATCCAGGCGACCGCCGGCCTGCTGGCAGGCTCCCTGGTTGCCGGTGGCGTACTCGCCATTTCGTCGTCGAACTCCGGCGGCGCCTGGGACAACGCCAAGAAATACATCGAGGCCGGCAACCTGGGTGGCAAGGGCACCGACAATCACAAGGCAGCGGTTGTCGGCGACACGGTCGGTGACCCGCTGAAGGACACCTCGGGCCCGTCGCTGAACATTCTGATCAAGCTGTCCGCGATCCTGTCGCTGGTGTTCGTGCCGTTCTTCGTCCAGTACGGCGGCATCTTGCTGAAATTCATGTGAGCGCGACGCGCTCTGGAACTGAAAAAGCCCGGCTTTGTGCCGGGCTTTTTTTCGGCCGCAGAAAACTCAAGGACATATCGTGCGCCAACGCCTTTTGAAGGCGTTAATGAAGCCGAATGGGAAAATGGAGAGGCTTGGGCATGGGGAACGCTCTACGCTTACATAGCTGATGCAGAAGCGTCGAGTTGCTATTGGCCGTAAGTCGCCGCCTGCCTACCGTCTGCTTGTATGTTCGTAGATGCCTGCCGTTGGCATGATGGTAGGCGCC
>JBCCNM010000018.1:0-32291 GCA_039025835.1 Pseudomonadota bacterium
AGCATGGGAGGTAGAACAATATATTTTTTTGGTAAATTTTGGATTTGTAAATCAAGTGGAGATCATTGATGTTAAGGGGATTGAATCGCTAGAAGTAATATTTTCTACTTTTGAAAGAGCGGTTAAACAGAAACAGTTTTTACGAGCGGGAGAAGGACGTATTGGATGAGTCAAATCTCGTCATAACCGCCATGGGTGGACGGCAGTACCATGTCGCGCTGGCCCGGCGGACCAACGCACTGAAGTTTACGAGCCGAATCGGCTTCTCATCGTCTGGTTCGCGACTCTGCGGAGGCTTTGGGTTCGTGGTCGTAAACGACGTCATCGGTCCCGATCGCATTCGGATTAACAC
Source organism: Pseudomonadota bacterium (assembly GCA_039025835.1). GTDB lineage: Bacteria > Pseudomonadota > Gammaproteobacteria > Steroidobacterales > Woeseiaceae > UBA1847. The sequence continues at coordinate 353 of JBCCNM010000018.1, forward strand.
GATCCGCCGTCTGTCAGACGAAGATTACGAAGATTTGCTGTACCGGCATGAAAAATCCGGCAAACAGCAGCCTCCGGAGCCTCAGCCGGTCGACGGCGCCGAGGTAGAAGAGCTCGACTGATTAACCGCATCTTGCGAGCGGCTTCTCGGTCATGCAATCCGCATTCTCCGTGCGGACCCAGCCCGGCCAGTCTTAATAGACTGGCCGGGTTTTTTCGTTCTGGGCTATGCTCGCGGTTTTGCCGGATAAAACCACAATGACCGCTGGCACAGTAGATGTGAGTCACGCCTTGTTGGGCGTCAAATACGAGATTCGCGGTCAGCTCGCGAACCGCGCTCTGGAATTGGAAAAGCGCGGCTACGAGATCATTTCGCTCAATATCGGCAACCCGGGCTTGTTCGGTTTCCGCACCCCCGAAACCATGCGCCTCGCGATGATCGAGAATCTCGGCCAGGCAGAGCCGTATTGCCACCAAAAGGGGATTTTCCCGGCGCGCGAGGCCGTGGTTATGCAACAGCAGGATCGTGGCCTGTTCGATGTGACGGCCGATGATGTGTTCGTCGGCAACGGGGTCAGCGAACTTATCGACCTGTCGCTGCGTGCTTTGCTCAACCCCGGTGATGAGGTCCTGATCCCGAGTCCGGATTATCCGTTATGGTCGGCTGCGGTAACGTTGAACGGAGGCGTCGTTCGCTATTACGACTGTCTCCCCGAAAACGGCTTTCAGCCGGAGCTGGCGCAAATCCAGTCGCTGCTTGGAGAAAAAACCCGCGCCATTGTCGTGATCAACCCGAATAACCCCAGCGGTGCCGTGTATCCGGCGTCCATCCTGAAGGGCATCGCAGACATCGCAAAGTCATCCGGCGCTGTCGTTATGGCGGACGAGATCTACGATCGCATGGTGTACGACGAGGCGGACTTTACGCCGATGGCTACGCTGAGCGGTGATGCGGTATGCCTGACGTTTTCCGGTTTGTCGAAAGTCTATCGGGCCTGCGGATACCGGGTGGGCTGGTGTGTGTTCACCGGTGACCGGGATCGCGCTCGTCCATATGTCGAAGGTATGGAGTTGCTTTCCGCGCTTCGCCTGTGCAGCAACGTCCCGGGGCAGTGGGCGGTGCAAACGGCGCTCGGTGGTTTCCAGAGCATTGACGGCCTGGTTCAGCCGGGTGGTCGGCTGTACCAGTCGCGTCAGCGCATCGTGGACCGCGTTGCCGCCAGTGACTACCTGTCGCTGACCGCGCCAATGGGCGCCATGTATGCGTTCATCCGTCTCGACGATCGCGTCTGTGAGGCCTTGGACGACCAGGCGTTTGCGCTCGAACTGCTGGAGAGCAAACACGTGCTCGTGGCGCCTGGCAGCAGCTTCAATACGCCGTATCGGAATCATTTCAGAATCACGACCTTGCCCGATCCGGACACACTCGACGTGGTATTCGATCGCATCGATGAGTTGCTAGACAACCACGTCGGATGAACGACTGGCTAGACCAGCTCATTGCAGTCGACGCCGCAGTTCTGACGGCGAACCACCGCCTCGCGGCATCGCTGGTTGATGCGGTAACTGCCCGCCATCTCCACGTCGGGCGCAGCGCCTGGCGTCCGCTGGTGATTCGTGAGTGGCGCGGCATGCTCTCCGCTCTGTACCAGTCGGTCGCGGCAGAGGACGCATTGCCGGCGCGGTTAACGCCGCAGCAGTCGCTGTTACTGTGGGAGGATGCGCTACGTCCGGATCTCGATGAAGCCAGCGATAATCTGCCGGCACTGGCGAGGCTCGCTCGCGATACCCGAGACGCCCTGCTGGATCACGGGGTGCACGCCGATGACGTCGCCGAGTCCGCGTCGACGGATGACCAGTGGGTGTTCAGCCAGGCGCTCAGACGTTACCTGGCGCGACTGGAGAACAACGGCTGGACAGACGATGCCGGCCTGCGCCGATTCGTCGTCGACAATGCGGCGCGGTTTGACTGGCCTGAGCAGGTCGCGTTTGCGGGATTCATTCATCCCTCACCGCTGCTTACCGAGCTGCAGGATGTCCTGCGACAACAGGGTTGCACGCTGCCGGCCCCGCCGGATGAAGTGCCCGGCAAGGCCGTGCTGGCGAAATTCCAGAGCTCGTTGAGCGAGTTGCGCGCGGCGGGATTGTGGGCAAGGCAACAGCGAGAGCAGGGCCGGCGAGTGGCGATCGTTGTTGCAGGCCTCGAATCACGCTCGCAGCAGGTCGCGTCATTGCTGCGCGAGGGCTTTACTCCGGGCTGGCAATACGACCGACCGGGTGCCGGAGCATCGGTCAACGTGTCGTTTGGACGTCACCTCAGTGACTACCCGATGATCGCTGGCGCGCTGCTGGCGTTGCGTTGGGCAATTCGGCCGGGCAACAGCGCAAGCGTGAGTACGCTGCTGCGAAGCGGGCTGACGGGCGAACACAATGACAGCTCCCGGTTTCTCGCGGCCAGAGCGCTGCATGACGTGCCGGACCGGGAGTGGACACCGGTCATGTTGCGCACGTGGTGTTCTCCCACACCGGCAACCAGTCTCGCAGCCTTTACTGACGGCTTTGAAAAACTGGCGGAGTCGCTCAGCGGCGGCTCGCGTCCGATCAAGGCCTGGGCCAAGCAGTTCGAGGCAGGCCTGGAATCGCTGGGCTGGCCGGGTAAAGAGGCGCTCGATAGCGCTGAATTCCAGTTGCTCAATCGTTGGAACGAATTACTTGAAGACTATTCATCGCTGGCCAGGGTATCGGGACCCATCAGCGCATCGAAAGCGATTTCACGGCTGACAGCGCTTGCGGCGGAGACGGTTTTCCAGCCGGAGCAACTTGACACCGCGGTCGATGTGCTGGGACCCATGGAGGCAGTGGGACAGCGCTACGATGCGCTGTGGATCACCGGTCTCACCGACGCCGACTGGCCGGGTACGGCCCGTCCGTCACCGCTGCTGTCGCTGACCCTGCAGCGAAAGGCCGGCATGCGCGACAGCTCGCCGGAGCAACGACTGCAACAGCAACGTGCGCTGCTCAAAAGGCTCGTGTCCGCAGCTGCGGATACGGTATTGAGCTACCCGACACTGGATGGCAATGCAGAGATGGCACCGTCGCCGCTACTCGCTGCATTCGAGCCGAAGCGCGCGTCGTTTGAGGACCCGGGCTGGTTCATCGATTCACTGCGCGACGATGTTCCTCTTCAGGCCATCGACGAGACGCCGCCGCCGGTGCTGCCCGGCGAGCGAATCTATGGCGGATCGAGCATTCCGGACCTGCAACACGGCTCTCCGTTCGACGCGTTCGTGGTTGGGCGACTTGCCATCAACGATCCGGAACCCTTCAGCCGCGCGATCGGTGCCCGCATCCGTGGCATCTTGACCCACGACGCACTGAGCAAGGTGTACACCGACATCCCGGACCAGGCCGCCTTGCTGACGCTGGACGCGCCTGCCTGCGAGTCGCTGATTGCATCAAACATCGAGTCCGCTTCGCGCGGCTGGTTCATCGGCGTCGACGCGACGCTCCGCCGTTTGCTAAAGCTGGAGGAACAACGACTCCAGGGTGTGATTTCCGACGTCCTCGAATTCGATCGGCAGCGTGAACCCTTCGCGGTCATCGGCCTTGAAGCCCCGGCTACGTTGCGTCACGGCGCCGTCGACCTGTCGCTAAAGATAGACCGGATCGACCGTTTCGAGTCCGGAGAGCTGCTGTTGCTGGACTACAAGACCGGCAGGGCAGAGGGGTTTGTACGTCGTGACGGCGGTCCGCGCAGTTTTCAGCTCGTGGTGTATTCGATGTGCTTTGATGAGCCAGTGGCGGGACTGGGCCTGTTCTTCGCGACCGCCAAAGAGACCGTCATCCGCGGTATCGGCCAGGACCTCGGCAAGGAAGATCGATTCGATGACACGCTTCGTGCTTGGCGCGGTGAGGTTCGACACCTTCTGGATGATTTCGCGCAGGGCGATGTGCGGATCGTTGCTCAGCGACCGCTGTCTGACGGAATGGGCTCGCTGTTGGTATCTCGTCTGCCGGAGCTAAAACGGTATGTCTGAGATCACTTTGCAATCGGATCTTGATGCGCGCGCCACTGCACTGGCACCGGATCGCTCGTTTATCGTCCAGGCTCCGGCAGGCTCCGGTAAAACTGAGCTGCTGATCCAACGCTTTCTGACTCTGCTCGGTCACGTGAACAATCCGGAAGAAGTGCTCGCCATAACTTTCACCAACAAGGCGGCCGCGGAAATGCGCCACCGGGTCCTGTTGGCACTGGAGCAGGCGCGATCACCCCAGGTGCCGGATGAAGCGCACCTGCAAGTGACACGACGTCTGGCGCAGTCTGTGCTGCAGCGGGATACCCAACGCGGTTGGAATCTGGCGGAGAACGCGGGTCGCCTGCGTATCCAGACATTGGATGCATTCAACGCGATGCTGGCTCGGATGGAGCCGTTGACCGCCAGTGTGTCCACTGCCGGTGCCGGCATCCCCGCGGACGCAGACCTGAGACGCCTGTACCGAGATGCGGCAGCGGCCACTCTCGATTCGCTGGCCGGACAAGCCGGCTGGTCGGACAGCGTGGCCGCAGTCCTCACGCACACCGACTGCAATGTGTCGCTCTATGTCGATCGTCTGGCTGACATGTTGACGGCGCGTGACCAGTGGCTACCACTGATCGGTGGCTCAGCAATGAACGACGAGCAGGCAGAGCGCGTACGCCAGGCACTGCAACAGGACCTTGCGGCCATCGTTGGCGACAGTCTGCACAGCGTTGCCCGGGCCCTGCCTGCGGCGTGTGAATCTGAATTACTTGAACTGGCCCGATTCGCGGCGGCCAACCTGCACGACAGTGATCGTCCGTCCGAGATTCGGTCGCTGCTCTCAATCACCGCGTTGCCGGCCGCCGACTGCGAGGCACTCGAACAGTGGCGGGGCATCGCCGAACTGCTGCTGAAAAAAGACGGACACATACGCATCAGCGCCAACGGCAAGGTCAGCGCCAACGTCGCTCAGGGTTTTCCACCGGGCAAGGGCAACAACGAAGACGTCAAGATGCGCCTCGGCGCGTTGCTGGAAACCCTGGCTCATGAGCCGGAATTCGTTCGCGTGCTGCACGACGTCCGCACGCTGCCGGAACCGCGCTACCCGGACGATCAGTGGCAGGTTTTAAGAGCGCTGCTGGACCTGTTGAAACTCGCAACGGTCGAGTTACAACGATTGTTCCGTGCAAACGGGGCAACCGACTACATCGAAGTGAGTCTCGGCGCTCGAGCAGCGCTCGGTGACGAAGACAAGCCCACCGATCTTGGCCTGCTGCTCGACTATCGTATCAATCATATTCTGGTCGATGAGGTGCAGGACACCTCGGTCGCGCAATACCGCATGCTGGAACGTCTCGTTGCCGGATGGAGTGACGGTGATGGCCGCACTCTGTTTTGCGTAGGCGATCCAATGCAATCCATTTACCGCTTTCGCAATGCCGAAGTTGCACAGTTTCTCGTTGCGCGAGAGCAGGGTATCGCCGGTCAGCAGCTGGAATCACTGACGCTGCGACAGAACTTTCGCTCCGGTGACGGACTGGTTGACTGGTTCAATCGGACATTTGATTGTGTCATGCCGGACGACGACGACCCGCCACGAGGGGCTGTGAGCTACGCTGACGCCGTCTCGCCCGACATTCGACAAGGCTACGGTGAGGTGTCCCTGTATCCGGTGCTCGGCAGCTCTGAGCGTCAGGAGGCTGCGGCGACCGTCTCGGCAGTGCGCGCGTTGCTGGATAACAGCAGCGACGAGCGTGTGGTGATCCTCGTGCGCACACGGACACAGTTGCGCGAACTCGTGCCTGCTTTGCGCGATGCGGAGATTCGCTTCAACGCCGTCGACATCGACACACTGACCGAGCTACCGGAGATCATCGACCTGTTGAGCCTGACCCGGGCTATAGCCGATCCTGGTGATCGACACGCCTGGCTTGGCCTGCTGCGGGCACCTTGGATCGGGTTGAGTTTCGCCGATATGGTGCGGCTGGTTGACGGTCAGCGTCGCAAGACCATCCTCGAGCTGATCGCTGACGATGATCGCCTGTCGACCTTGTCAAAACACGGCCAGTCCGCACTGCGACGCGCATTGCCATGGCTGCGGGCTCTCCGGCAACCGGTTCGCGCCGGCAGCCTGCGCAGTCGCGTTGAGTCCGCATGGATGAGCCTGGGTGGACCGGTGTGGCTGCAGAGCGCCTCAGCCGCTGACAATGTGCATCATTTTTTTGAAGTGCTTGGTGAGATTGAAACCTGCGGTAGCCTGGCTGACATCGCGCTGCTGGCGTCCCAGCTCGACGCCGAAAAAGTCTCCAGTGTGGCGGAGGGTGCCCGGGTTGAGATCATGACGATGCACAAGTCCAAGGGGCTGCAATTCGACCACGTCGTCCTGCACGGACTCGGGCGAACGACAAAGGCCGACAGCTCACGTGTGCTGAACTGGATCGAGAGCACGTCACGAGACGGCCGGGAGCGTCTGCTGCTGGCACCGGTCGGACGTTCAGACAGCAGCGACAAGGACCCTATTCACGCGTACCTGGCGCTACTCAACAAGGAAAAGTCTCGTTTCGAGCTGCAACGGCTGCTGTATGTGGCCTGTACTCGTGCGAAGCGATCGCTGCACCTCGTGGGACATGTTGAGGTGAAAGCGGAGACTGACGACATTAAACCGCCTCCCGCCGGCACCCTGTTGTCACTGCTTTGGCCACTGCTTGAATCCGATTACGAACTCGCCCTGTCGCGTGGCGATAGCGTGCATCAGCAGGACGCCAACGTGGAGTGGCTGGTGCCGGCTCTGAGAAGGCTGCCAGCCTCGTGGACGCCTCCGAGCGTCGATTTCCGGCACCTGCTCGGCGAACGATCGCCGCTCGAGGAGACACGCGTACGCTACGAATGGGCCGGCAGTGACGCCAAGATTACCGGCACGCTGGTGCATCGATGGCTGCAGGCATGGACCGACGGACGACTGCTCGAGGCGAGGACCGACGTCGAACAGCGCGATGCGGTCAGCCGACGCTGGCTGCAGGAAGACAGCTACGAGGATGCCGACAGCGTCGTGCAACGCGTTAATCGGGCGCTCCACACGATGCAGGCGGACGAGCGCGGCCGCTGGTTGCTGTCCGGTGACGGCTTTGCCGAGCTGACGCTCACCGGATCCGTCGGCGGCGACGTGGTTACCGGCATTATCGATCGTGTGCGCATCGACGCGGACACGCATTGGGTCGTCGATTACAAGACCAGTGACCACGAGGGCGGTAATCGCGCGTTTTTCCTCGACGAAGAGGTGCGCCGATACCGGGAGCAGTTATCGCGTTACGTGCAACTGTACGAAGGCTGGAGCGGGATTCGGCCCAAAGCGGCCCTGTATTTCCCGCTGATGGGGGAGTTTGTCGAAGTCGACGGCCTATAGACTGCCTTCGAGGCGGATCTCGTACTGGCCTTCGGCGTTGCCGCGTGGCATGAAGCGCATGCGTTCGGCGAGTTCTGTTGGCGTGGTTGGCAATACGGCCACCTGGGCCAACAACTGGTAGCTGCGGTCCGGCTGCAGGTTCAACGAACCGGCAACGTCCACGATGCCGTCCACGTCCTCGATACTGGCCACAATGCCGGCATCCGCATCGACAAAATCCAGCGCGTAACCGCCAAGCGATCCGGGATGGACCAACGGCAGTTGCAAATTCGCTACCCGCACCGTGCCGCGCGCCGACACAGGCAGTCCGTCGGTGACGGTGAGCTGCTCAAACTGCGCCGACGCGTTGCCATTCAGTCCGGGTGTGCGGACTGACGCGGCAATCAAAGACAGCGGCAGGGACGCATTAAGATCTTCCAATTCAATCGTGCTGCCGCGAACGGTAGCGACCCCTTCCACAAACCCGCTGCCCGGAACCGCGGTGAATGTCACGCTGGGTCTGAATATCAGCAGGGACAGGACAGACAGTCGCCACTCCAGCCGGCTCAGGTAGACACCCGGTGCCGAAACGGCACTGGCGCCGCCCGACCAGACCGTGCCGCGGATGCCACTGACCTGAACGCCGTCCGGTACAAACCAGTTAACAGCGGCTCGCGCGGGGAACAGGGCGATGACGCCAAGTATGAAGGTGACAAGGCCGGCGATCAGCAGGCCGCGGGATGATCGATTCACTAACGGCGTTCCAGGGTCATCGACGCATTGACGCGGCCGGGTGCAGAGCGTGTCGTGGACGAAAAGCTCCCTTGCTGCATCTGCATTCCGTACTGTGCACTCAGGTCACCGAGCCAGACCACGAGATCGTCGAAGGCGACGTTTTCAAATTCCACGCGAATGCCGGTACTGGTGGTCGGCTGGCTGCGTTTCAGCGCTCGATCGAGGCCACGCGCCCGCAATGTCTGGTCGATAATGACGACCGGCGTCTGATTGCCGCGTACAGACTGTGTTGGAGCGCCGTTGCCGCTTGCCACACGGGACTTCAGCGGGATCAGTTCGGACAGAGAGCGCTCCCATGTCGAGACGCTGGCCTGGCGATCCTGATGACCGCGATCGAGTGGCACCCAGATCAGTCCCCACACTACGGACACGACCACAATGACGGCACCGACACTGACAAACAGCTTTTCACGCGCCTCGAGATTGTCGTACCAGTCTCTCATCGACGACTCCCGGACGGGTCAACGCAGCAATTACGATGCATCACGAGCCCTCGCGAATCTGTAAGCGGCTGTTGATGCCGTCCGCCGACTGCGTGGTCGACTGTATGGTCGCCGTGAAGCGCTGTGACGCGTTCACCGACTGCTGGATGCGGTCGAGTGCCGCGACATCGGGTGCGGTGAGACGCAGGTCGACAACGCCCGCTCGGTAGCTGATCGCTTCGATCTGGCTGTTGCTGCCGCCAACAGCAGAAGCGACCACCTGCATGGACGGCAGAAACACCGACCCGGGACCGGCGGCCTCGCCGAGACTGCGGCGCAGCGAACCCATCGTGCCAACCGGATCGAGAATCTCGCGCTGGTCAGACGGGCGTATGCTGCGATATTCCTCGGTGAACCGCGCTTTCAATGCGGCTTCCTCTTCCCCAAGGCGGACATAGTCGGCCACCTTGCCGGCGAAGCCGGTGAACAGCAGTGCGACCAGCAGCCCGGCCGCGACCTTCCATGGCTTGATCAGTTCGACCGTTGAGGTTTTGCTGGCGTAGGCGCCTTTCAGCAGGTTGACGCCGGCGCCGGTGGCAACAGCGGTCGCAAGGCGGGGCAGAGCGCCTTCATTCAGGACCAGCACGTCGACACTGTCGAGCTCGTGACGAAGCGCGTCCCAGTCCGACGCAAACGCCGATTCCGCCGCGTCGTCGCAGTAGACCTGCAGCGCCGTCGGACGGTCATCCTCTTCATGGTCGTGTTCGATGTAACCGGCCGCGGCGAGTACGTCAACCGGCCGCGCATGGCTCATCGTGAATATCAGCCCTTTGCCGTCGTTGAACATCAGGGTATTGCCTTCGATGAACAGGCTGAGCGTATTCGGTACGTCGCTGACGCCGTGGTACTCGGGGATCAGGCGTTCAACCTCGAGACCGCGGAAGCGCAGGACTTCAAGCCAGTGGTCCAGAGTATCCCGAGCGATTACCGCGACCGGCAGCAGGCCGTTGTCGAGGCGTGTGCCCGGCGCAAAATGCAGAGAGTCGACGTCGTCGGCCACGTGATCTTCCAGTGCAAACGGCAGTGCATTCAGCAGGCGATTGCCGCGCGCACGCAGTTCGGTGGTCAGAGTCAGGACCTCATCGGAGGGCAGCAGGCCGATCACCGGTCGGCCGTCATTGGCCGAAGCAGCCTGATCCAGCGTGCCGTCGCCGACCTCACTCTTGCGCATGCCGCCGCTGTCGATGTTGACCCATCGGCAGCTCGAATCGTTACGAAGTTGTATTACCTGGTAATCGGCCATCAAAAGCTTCCGAAGCTTCGCAGAATGGGTACGACCTCACCGTTGGGGCCGCGCTGCAGGACGCTGCTGAACGTGATGCGCACGGTATCAATCCGCACCGCGACCCGCAATTGGAAATACTGGCTGGTTTCATCCAGTTCGTTGAGCACATCCGGCTCGACGAGCGGAGAGAATGTTCCGGTCAGGTCGGAGAACCCGGCATCAGCACGTTCCGAGACCAGCCGCTCGACGTCGCTCGGCGACAGCGTGTCTGACAAGGATTGCAAAACCGCCGGTGTTGCGGTGTTGGCGTTGATGCGCGTCTGCCCGGGCAGCGCCGTGATGTGTGGTGCGAGCTGCTCGAACGTCGCGCTATCCATGTCGAGAATCGCCAGTAGTTCACTGGCATCAGCGATACGCTGGTTTGGCGTCCGGTAGGGCGGGATCACGGTCGAGTAAAAGGTGTCTTCGGCGCCGTCCGGGAACGACGGCTCGATATCGCTGTCCAGCCAGTCGGCGGTGATGCCGGCGTAGCGTGGGTCCAGGCCGAGGCCTTGCAGCAGGCGGCGGAACTGTTCGAGGGCCTCCTCGTCGATGACACCGTTGCCGTCGACCAGGTTGTTGACGTTGAATCGGCCCTGCAGATCCTCGATGCCACCGAACACCTCACCACCGTCAATCGGCAGGCCCGGCAGCTCGGTCGCCCAGATCTCGCCGAGGTGGTCTGTCTCGGAGGATGAAAAATCGTCGCGCAATATGGAGGCGATCCAGCTCTCGGCGCCGAGCGCCACCTGTGCGGCCTGGTCTCGGGTGATCAGCGTCATGCTGCGTCGAGCGTCGATGGTGCTGTCAAACGCGAGGCCGAGCGTCACAGACGTCACCAGTGCGAATATCAACATGGCGGTGATCAGCGCTACACCTCGCTGCTGTCGACGGCGCATCACGGCGCGATCTCCAGCAGGCGCGTGATCTCACCCTCGGCGGTCAGAGCCAGCGTGAACTCGACAGCGCGCGGTCGCACGGTCGGGTTGCTGGGGTTATCGATACCACCCGGTGGCCACTGCGGCGTCCATTCGCCGCTGGCCCGGAGATACTGGAATGTCAGGCTGTCCACGCCGTCGAGCAAAACGACGCGAAACGGTTCATTGGATAGTGTGCGATCCAGCACATTCCAGTGGTAGCGAATCAGTTCCCCGTCCTCGACACGATAGGCGCTGCGCTGCTGGGTACTGCGCTTGAGTCCTGCCGGGTTGTTCCAGCCGCTGCGCGATAACTCCAGCGCGAAGTCGTAGCTGATATCGGACACCAGCGCCGGTGCCGATTCGTCGGTCAACGGATTGCGGATCGGTCGTGGTGCCGCCTGCATCAAGTCAGCATCCAGAACTCGTACGGCTCGCTGAATCGTCTTCAGGCGTTCCATACGCTCGGTCAGCAGGTCCGCGTTCGACAGCGTCTGGCCGAGCGCGGAGTAAGCGAGCACGGTCATGACGCCGAACACGGCGAGAGCGACCAGCACCTCGATCAAGGTAAAGCCTTGCTGCGAACGCCTCATTCGGTGTTCTCCCCGCGACCCGGTCGGCCTTCCCAGGCCAGTGCACCAACACCAGGCGGCGTCGGTTCGCCGATAAAACCGGTCACCGTGCGCACATAGTCCGACTGGTCGGCATAACCGACCGAGACGTCAACGCGAAACAGGTTCTCGACACCGGTCTCAGACACGTCCGCCTCCCAGGCCCAGGTAGAGCCAGCGTAGTCGAGCTCACCGGACGTAATGTCGACCTCCGCCGATTCTCCGGACAGGCGCATCTCGGTGATTTTGTTCTGCGCGATCCAGCTCGCGTAGGTTCGGTCACGCAGCGACGAGGCGTTGCTTGCCATCTGGCTCATGCTGATCGCAGCACCCGCAAGTGCCAGAGCAACGATGGTCAGCGCGACCATGACCTCAACCAGCGTGAATCCGCGTTGCAGTCTCACGGCAACTCCTCCTCAAGAATCGACAGGTTGCCAAACAGGTCCGCCTGTAACATGACCCGGTTGTCGTTGTAGAGCTCGCGAAAATGCAACTCGAACGGGGTCAGCTCGCCGCTGGAAAAAATAAACACGTGCGGCTGGAATGGGTCGAGGTTGCTGTTGTCGTCATCGTCTTCCTCATTGATGAGAGCCAGCGCTTCAGCGTCGAGTTCGATAATCTGGCCCTCAATATACAGTTCGAGTTCCAGGTTCTCGGGCAAAGCACGCAAGCGGAGCAGGTCGTCGCCGAGGATTTCAACCCATTGTCGTGTCAACGGATCGAGTTCGACGAAGCGATAGCCCTGTTGCAGCAACTCCAGGCCGAACTCACGACCCTGCAGCATTGACTCGTCCTTTGCGACCTCCATCAGCGCCACGAAGCGACTTGATTCAGTCTCGATCTCGTCGTCGCTGGTTACCACACCAAGTCCGAGAATCGCGATCGACAACACGATTCCGATCAGTGCCACCGTGACCAGCAGCTCGATCAGCGTAAATCCGGAGGCGCGACGCACGGTCATGCGAGCGGAGGGTGAGGGCCTACTGCAGGTCCCAGTTGCCGATATCGGCATCGAGCTCGTTACCACCCGGTTTGCCATCGCGACCGAAGGAATACACGTCGATTTCGCCGTTCTGGCCAGGATTCAGGTACTGGTAAGGACTACCCCACGGATCGCGAGGAATCCGCTCCATGTAGCCCTGGGGATTCCAGTTTCGCAGGTTCGGGTCGTTAGGCCGCGTCACGAGGGCGTCCAGCCCCTGTTCCGACGACGGGTAGATGAAGTTGTCGAGACGGTAGAACTTGAGAGCACTCTCGATGGCGCGAATGTCCGTTTTCGCCTTGGTGACATTGGCCTTGTCGACATTGCCAATGACGTTGGGCGCAACGATAGCGGCGAGGATGCCAATGATGATCACGACGACCATGATCTCGATCAGCGTAAAGCCGCGTTGTTTGTTGCGTGCAGTGGTCACTAAAAATCTCCGGAATAAACGTCGGAAACCGCCTCGGGTGGCGATTAACCGTTATAAACGCGAGTATATCAAACATGGGGTTAGTGAAAGCGCTCGACAGTACGGACCGGCGACGGCTTTTGCTGATGTTTGTCGTGATTTTCTCTGCCTGCGGTATCGAACTGCTGGGTGACACCGGACGCGAATGGCTGCGCTACGAGCGCACGGGTGTCTCAGCCGGGGAGTGGTGGCGACTCGTGAGCGGCCATTTCACACATCTCGGTCCTGCGCACCTCGGCCTGAACCTGGCCGGTCTTGTCCTCGTCGCGCTGCTCGCCGGACGCACGCTGACGTCCGCAGAGTGGCTGGCGAGCCTCGCTGTCGGCATGCTCACGGTCAACGCGGGGCTTTTCCTGCTCGACCCGGAGCTGCGCTGGTATGTTGGCCTGTCCGGCATCCTGCACGGGCTGCTGGTCGCAGGCCTGCTCATTGGTCTGGCCCGGCGGCGGGCCGAGTCTGCAGTGTTGCTGCTGGTTATCGCAGGCAAGCTGGCCTGGGAGCAATTCGCCGGTGCATTACCGGGTTCGACGTTGTCCGCCGGTGGCCCGGTCATCGTCAATGCACACCTGTATGGCGCGATCGGCGGCGTGACGGCGGCAGCTCTGATTAGCCGGTGGCGGCGCGCGTCGCTATAATCCGCCGCCTTTCATCCCGGGGGAGAATTCCGTGACGCTCGCTTTTGTCTTTCCAGGCCAGGGTTCCCAGTCCGTGGGGATGCAGGCTGACATTGCCGCCGGTCATTCGATCGTTCAACAGACCTACGCCGAGGCTAACGACATCCTGGGTCTGGATTTGTGGGCCCTGGTGCAGAACGGTCCGGATGACGAGTTGGGCGTGACGACCGTCACGCAACCAGCCATGCTGTGCGCCGGCGTCGCGGCATTTCGTGTCTGGATCGAGGAGGACGGTGACGCGCCAGCATTGCTCGCAGGGCACAGTCTCGGTGAGTATTCCGCGCTGGTGGCCGGAGGTGCACTGTCTTTTGCGGACGCGCTGCGGGTCGTCAAGCGCCGCTCCGAGCTTATGCAGGATGCCGTACCGGTCGGCGTCGGCGCGATGGCCGCGTTACTCGGTCTCGATGACGATACGGTTGTCACCGTCTGTGAGCAGGCTCGAGGCAATGAGGTCTGCGATGCCGTGAATTTCAACAGCCCGGGGCAGGTCGTCATCGCCGGTCACAAGTCGGCCGTCGATCGCGCTGTCGAACTGGCGAAAGAGGCCGGTGCCAAACGTGCGCTGCCGCTGCCGGTCAGCGTTCCGGCACACTCAGCGCTGATGCGCGAGGCCGGTGAGGCCTTGTCTGTTGCGCTGGCTGAGGCGGACATCCAGGCGCCTGCCATCACCGTTGTCAGTGCCTCCGATGCAACACCCTACGGCGACGGTGACGATATCCGCGAGCGCCTGTCGCGGCAGGTTTACAGCGCGGTGCGCTGGACCGATACGATCGCGGCCCTGACCGAACACGGCGCACAAAAAATCATCGAGTGCGGGCCCGGCAAAGTACTGGCCGGCTTGCTGCGGCGTATCGATCGGTCGATCGACGCCGGCCATATGCACGACGCGTCAGCAATCACAGCCTTGCTCGGTCGCGGCTGAATAAACACGGGGAACCCATCATGACTCAGACCTATTCCAGCGACGCCTTGACGGGCGAAATCGCACTCGTTACCGGCGCATCCCGCGGTATTGGCAAATCGATTGCGCAGCGACTCGCCGCGGCTGGTGCGACGGTAATCGGTACCGCTACCAGCGCCGGAGGTGCCGACGGTATAACAGCGGATCTGAACGGCAAGGGCCGGGGCATAGTCCTGAACATCGGCGACGACACTTCGGTCGCCGAAGCCTTGTCCGACATCCAGGGCGATGAGGGCAATCCGACTATCCTCGTCAACAACGCGGGCATCACGCGCGACAACCTGCTGATGCGCATGAAGCCGGATGAGTGGGACGATGTGATCTCGACCAACCTGAGCGGTGTTTATCGGCTGTCGAAAGGCTGTCTGCGCGGCATGATGAAGGCCAAAAAAGGGCGCATCATCAACATCGCGTCAGTTATCGGGGTCATGGGCAACGCCGGTCAGGCCAACTACGCCGCCGCCAAGGCCGGCATCATCGGCTTCTCCAAGTCGCTGGCCAGGGAAATCGGCTCGCGCGGCATCACGGTAAACGTTGTCGCTCCGGGTTTTATCGACACCGACATGACCCGCGTTCTGCCCGAGGACCAGCGCGACGCCATGCTTGCGCAGGTGCCGCTCGGCAGGCTTGGTGACAGCGGCGATATCGCCGATGCTGTGGTGTTTCTTGCTTGCCCTGCCGGGGGATACATCACGGGCGAGACGCTGCATGTCAATGGCGGCATGTTGATGGACTAAAACAGTCTGAAAAACAAGCCTTTCGCGTGTAGATTGCCTCAGAAGTTTCACATACAATACGCATCCACGATGGGGCGCAGCCTTGTAAAAACAAAGGCTTAGATGGATTCAGGGAGATTCCGGTCGCGGCTTCGCGGCTCTTCCCCAGGCGATCACCACGGACCAGAATTTGAGTCTTCTCAGGAGAAGAGATAACAATGAGCAGTATTGAAGAACAGGTGAAGAGCATCGTAGCCGAGCAGCTCGGCGTCAAAGAGGACGAAGTGACCAACGATGCATCCTTTGTCGACGACCTGGGTGCCGACTCGCTTGACACGGTTGAGCTTGTGATGGCCCTCGAAGAGGAATTCGAAACCGAGATTCCGGACGAGGAAGCCGAGAAAATCACGACGGTCCAGCAGGCCATCGACTTCGTCACCGCTCGCTCCAGCGACGATTAAATTTCGGTAGCGGCGGCGCCGTTCTGGCGCCGCTCGCTATCCGGCACTCCGCCGACCTCCAAAGTTTCCATGACTCAGCGACGCGTTGTCATTACCGGGATGGGCATTGTCTCTCCGGTAGGCAGCCGGATCGAAACCGCGTGGCAAAACGTTCTCGCGGGACGTTCGGGCGTTTCCCGCATTGAGCATTTCGATCCCGCGGACCTGCCAACGCAGATCGCCGGGATGATCAGCGACTTTGATGCTGATCACTACCTTGCGAAAAAAGACCAGCGCAAAAACGATCCGTTTATCCACTACGGTATCGCGAGTTGCGTCGACGCACTTGAAGACAGCGGGCTGGAGATCACCGAAGATAACGGCGAGCGCGTCGGTATCGCCATGGGCGCGGGTATCGGTGGCATCCAGTTCATCGAAGACAACCACGTCAAGATGCAAAACGGCGGGCCGCGCAAGGTGTCACCGTTTTTCATTCCCGGCAGCATTATCAATATGGTGTCCGGCCAGGTCAGCATTCTTCGCAAGCTCACCGGACCGAACATCTCGGTTGTCAGCGCCTGTGCGACATCCACACACTGCATCGGATTCGCCGGTCGCAGCATTGCCTACGGCGATGCCGACGTCATGCTCGCGGGTGGCTCGGAATACGCCACCACGCCGCTGACGATGGCCGGCTTCTGTGCCGCTCGAGCAATGACCACACGCAACGACTCACCGGAAACCGCCAGTCGGCCATTCGATACGGGCCGCGACGGTTTCGTGCTGAGCAACGGCGCCGGTTGCCTCGTTCTCGAGGAACTGGAACATGCGAAGTCGCGCGGTGCGACGATTTACGCCGAACTTGTCGGCTTTGGCATGAGCGGTGATGCCTACCACATCACGTCACCACCGGAAGACGGCGAGGGCGCCCGTAAATGCATGTCGGCCGCTATTCGTGACGCCGGTATTGATCCGGGCGAAGTCGACTACCTCAACGCCCACGGCACATCGACGCCGGCTGGCGACATCGGCGAGACGGTCGGTATTCGTCGCACGTTTGGCGACGCGGCTGACTCCCTGCTGGTGAGCTCCACCAAGTCGTCCACCGGCCACATGCTGGGTGCCGCCGGCGTGGCGGAGGCCATCTTCTCGATTCTGGCCATACGTGACCAGGTCGTCCCGCCAACCGCCAATCTCGAGAATCAGGACCCGGCCTGCGATCTCGACTACGTGCCAAACGAAGCGCGCGACGCTCGCGTTAACGTTTCCGTGTCCAACTCCTTCGGATTCGGCGGCACCAATGGCAGCCTGGTCTTCCGCAAGCTCGACTAGCGCGAATGGCGAACGGTTCCGGACGCCGGATCGAATTACCCGCAAACACTGACCTGCTCGGCTTGCACGCCAGAGCGCCGACACGCTATCCGTTTTTGCTGCAGAGCACGTCGGGCCCCGGCGCGTTAGGTCAATACGACATCCTGTTTACCGCGGCTGATGACGTTATCGACTCGAACGACGGCGATTTTTTTGCGCGTCTCGACGACGCATTTCAGGCCGAGCGTTCGATTTGCGATGACACGCTGCCGTTCTCCGGAGGGTGGTTTCTCTACCTCGGCTATGAACTGGCCGGCGACGTGGAACCGTCGCTGAGCCTTCAGGCCGATGCGCTGTTGCCATCCGCCTTCGCGGTGCGTTGTCGAGCAGCGGTGATTCGCCATCGCGACACACAGGCGACGGTACTGGTTTGCGAAGATGACCTCGATCGCGGTTTTGAAGAACAGCTGAGATCGGATATCGCCTCGCTCAACTGGACACCCGGCGAGCCTGGCGTCCTGCACGTCGAAGAGGACCCACCCGCTGAATTCCTGGATGCCGTGCGGACCGCGAAGCGGCATATCGAGGCGGGCAGCGTTTACCAGGCCAATCTGTCCCGCGCCTGGCGGGTGACTCTGGATTCAGGCACGCAGGCGGCGGATGTGTATCGCTCATTGACACAGGCCAATCCGGCACCGTTTTCGGGTATCGCACGCTACGGAGAGACCAGCATTATTTCGTCGTCGCCGGAGCGATTGCTGCGGCTCGCCAACGGCATCGCCGAGACGCGGCCGATCGCCGGCACCCGGCCACGATCCGACGACAAAGGCGTCGACGCAGCGCTCTCCGACGAGCTGATTGCGCATCCGAAAGAGCGCGCAGAACACGTCATGCTGATCGACCTCGAGCGCAATGACCTTGGCCGATTCTGCAAACCCGGCAGCGTCGAAGTGGATGAATTCATGGTCATCGAAAGCTACGCGCATGTGCATCACATCGTCTCCAACGTCCGTGGGGTTCCCGGCGACAACACGTCCCCCTCTGACGCTATCCGCGCGGTGTTTCCCGGCGGCACAATCACGGGCTGTCCCAAGGTGCGCTGCATGCAGATCATCAGCGAACTCGAAACCGGCCCGCGCGGCGCCTACACCGGTGCCTTTGGTTACCTGAATATCGATGGCAGCCTGGATCTGAATATCCTGATCCGCACGATGGTCATGCAGGGCAACACGCTGAGTTTTCGGGCCGGGTCGGGCATCGTCGCGGATTCCGAGCCGGAGCACGAACTGCTCGAGACCCGGGCAAAAGCCAAGGGCATGTTGAAGGCGCTCGGTGAATGAGTGACTGGATAACTCCTGACGGTTCTGTTGCGTCTGTGACCGCCGATGATCGCGGTCTGCAGTACGGTGATGGCCTGTTTGAAACCATCGCTATTCGCAATGGGAAACCGCGTCTGCTTGACTACCATCGTCGGCGATTGGCCGACGGTTGCGAAAGACTCGGGCTACCGTGCCCTGATGATTTAACCGTGGACCGGCTGCTGGGTCATCTCATCGACACACAAGCGTCGTCTGACAAGAGCGTGGTCAAACTGGTCCTGACGGCCGGTATCGGCCCTCGTGGTTATGCGCGTCCGCCGGAGGTAAGTCCGGTGTTTATCGGTTGCTGCAGCGACTATGCCGGCCCGGCCGACGCCAACTATGAGCAGGGTGTTGAGTTGGGCTGGTCGAACGTTATGGCGTCGACCCAGCCCGCGCTGGCCGGCGTCAAGAGCTTGAATCGACTCGACCAGGTCCTCGCTCGACAGGCGCTTGGTGACTGCTTTGAGCACCTGCTATGCGATCTCGAATCGCGAATCATCTGCGGTACCATGAGTAACGTGATGCTCATGATTCATGGACAGCTCGTTACACCGGACCTGTCACGCGCCGGCGTGGCCGGTGTGATGCGCGCCGCCATTCTCGATGCGCTCGAGGTTGACGTCCGCGACGTGACCGCGGCAGAGACGCAGCGCGCCACTGAGATTGTGCTGTGCAACAGTCAGTTTGGCGTGCTGCCGGTTGAGCGACTTGGCGAGCAGCGGTTTAGCGAACGTGCCGCCTGCGATGCGATGCGCTCAGCACTTGCCCGGGCCGGAGTGGTCGAACCGTGAGACGCGTCCTGCTGTCACTCGGGGTGTTGACCGGCTGTGCTTTGCTGGCGGCAGCTGCATTCGCAACGAGCTACTACCGGTTTCTGAATACGCCGATCCCGGCACCGGCCGAACCGCTGGTGTTTGTCGTCGAGCCGGGCTCGACCTTTTCCGGCGTGACCGACGAGCTCACCACCCGCGGTGTCATTTCGCATCCAAGCTATTTTCGATTGCACGGTCGATTGACCGGTCTCGAGGGCTCGATCCAGGCCGGTGAGTATGCGATTGACGGCGCGGTATCGCCGAAAAAGCTGCTGGCGCGCCTTGTGTCCGGCTCTGTCGTGCTGCACGACTTCACCATTATCGAGGGCTGGAATCGCTGGGAGCTGCTGGACGCGCTGAAAGCCTCGGACGTGCTCGTCGACGATCTGGACGAGGCAGACTGGGCAACGTATCTCGAATCGATTGGCAGTGAGCACAGCTACCCGGAAGGCCTGTTCCTGCCGGAGACGTATCGCTTTCCGCGCGGCACGCCGGTCACGTCGCTGCTGGAGAACGCCTACGATGCGCTGCAGACGACGCTGGCCGAGGAGTGGGAGGGACGGTCGCAAAACGCAGCTGTAGCCACGCCCTACGAGGCGCTGACACTCGCTTCAATCATCGAAAAGGAAACCGCGCGCGTCGATGAACGACAACGCATCTCTGGCGTCTTCACCCGGCGGTTGAATCTGCGCATGCGGTTGCAGACCGACCCGACGGTCATTTACGGGTTGCTGCCGGGCTTCAACGGCGATCTGACGTTCAAAGATCTGCGCACGGATACGCCGTACAACACGCGAACGCGTCGCGGACTGCCGCCGACACCGATTGCGATGGCCGGACGGGCCGCGATTCACGCTGCACTGCATCCGGCAGACGGTGAGGAGCTGTACTTTGTTGCGACCGGTCTCGACGACGGCAGCCACGTGTTCTCGAACACCCTCGAGGAGCACAACCGGGCCGTGCAGGCCTACCTCAAGCAGCTGAGAAGCCGACGCAGCGAGGACGCACCGTGACGCGCGGCCTGTTCATCACGTTCGAAGGCGGTGAGGGCGTCGGCAAGTCCACGCAGATCGATACCTTCGTCACCACCCTGCGCGAATTGGGTGTCGACGTGCTTGAAACCCGCGAGCCCGGCGGCACGGCGAACGCAGAACGCATCCGCGATGTCCTCAAGGATCACACCGAGGAGATCATGCCGGACGTCGCCGAGATGCTGTTGATGTTTTCGGCCCGCGCTATCAACGTCGCCAACAGTATTCGCCCGGCGCTGGAGAGCGGCCGCTGGGTGGTCGCCGACCGATTCACGGACTCGACTCGGGCGTACCAGGGCGGTGGCCGCGGCCTGCCGGTGGATCGCATCAATACGTTGGCGGACTGGGTACATGGCGACGTGAATCCGGACAGGACCGTCCTCCTCGATGCCCCGGTGGAGGTGGGTATGCAGCGTGCCAGTCGCCGCGGTGCGATCGACCGGATTGAAAAAGAACATCAGGATTTCTTCAACCGCGTGCGCGACACCTACCTGGAGCTGGCAGCCAGCGAGCCCTCGAGAATCACCGTTGTTGATGCGAGTCGGCCGCTCGAGGCCGTGCAGCAGGATATCCGGGCGATCGCCTCGCAACTCGTCAGTGAGCAGCAGGGACACCAGGCATGACGACCATGCCCTGGCTCGATGCCGCGACCGAGAGCTGGCAGGCATCGATCAACACCGATCGCCTGCCGCACGCGGTGCTGCTGACCGGCCCACCGGGCTGCGGTAAGCGCCGTCTCACTGAATGGATGTTGGCGACGAAACTGCTCGATGCTGCACCGTCCGGCCCCGTGTGGTCTGACGACCGCCTCGAGCATGCGGACCTGCACCGGCTCAGCGTTCCGGACGACAAGACCACGATTGGTGTTGACCAGGTGCGGGAGTTGATTGCCGCGCTGGCACTGACCAGCTACGCGGGTCGCGGTAAGGCCGCGATCGTCGAGCCGGCCAACCTGATGACGCGATCCGCCGCCAACAGCCTGCTTAAAACACTGGAGGAACCACCCGGTGATGCCTTGCTGATTCTCGTGTCCGATCGCGAGGGTCGTCTGCCGGCGACGATTCTCAGTCGTTGTCAGCGCATAGCGATACTGCCGCCGTCGGAACAGGACGCGACCACCTGGCTCGACCAGCGTCGCGCCGGGCGCGACTGGCGGCGGGCATTAACGGCCGCTGGCGGTGCACCGCTGGCTGCGCTGGCTCTGGAGGAGCAGCTCGAGCTGATGGGAGAGATGCAGAAGCGCTTTCTTGCCGTGCAGGCCGGTCGGGAGTCAGCCTCTGCCGTTGCGGCCGACTGGGCAAAACTGGATACGCAGTTCGTCCTCAACTGGTTGTCCGGCACGATTGCAGAGCTGTTGAAGGCGCTGAATTGTGGGCAAAAATGGGCACAGGGTCTCGATTTCGATGTTTCTGCGATGCAACGCATGGACACACGAAACCTGTTTTGCTATCTAGACATAATCAACCGACTCCGAGGCGCGAACAAGGGCAGTTTTAACGTCCAGATTGCATTGGAGAGGTTGTTAGTAGATTGGGCGAACAACCTCGTCTATGTCGATGAAAACCCTCAGAATTTAAACGCGATTTTCGCAGGTCAAAAATGAGTAAACCCGGACTGCTAACACTGACGATCAAGGACAAGAGTGCGCTGTATCTTGCGTACATGCCGTACGTCGTTAACGGTGGCCTGTTTATTCCGACCAACAGCTCTTACAAGCTTGGCGACGAAGTCTTTATGTTGCTCAACCTGATGGGTGAGGACGAGAAGATTCCAGTGGCCGGCACCGTGATCTGGATGACGCCAAAAGGGGCGCAGGGCAAGCGTACGGCCGGCATCGGCGTGCAGTTCAGTGACCAGGATCAGGGCAACACGCAGAAGAAGATCGAGACCTACCTCGCCGGCGCACTGGGTGGCGACAAGCCCACGCACACGATGTAAGCCAGTGTCCGGCTCACCCGGACGCAGGAATTCACGGTTTCTTGAAAACGGCCCGGGGGACCTCGCGCGGATCAGCCGGCGGTGATGCCGCCGCGCAGCACGTAGGCGTTGTAGCCGCGCTCGTTCAGGATGTACGCGCCTGCCGAACTGCGGCGTCCGGTGTCGCAGCACACGACGTATTTACGAGTCTCATCCAGTACGTTGATCTTTAGCCGGATGAAATACAGCGGGATGTTTATCGCGTCTTCAATGTGGTGGTTTTCGTACTCGCTCGGCAGTCGTACGTCGAGCCACTGGCCGCCATCGGCAACGATCTTTTCAGCCTCAGCCTGGTCGACCCATTCGAGCATCGGCTCATTCAGCAGTGTTTTGAAGTCGTCCTTGTTGAGACGCATGACCGAGCCGTCGCTGATCATCGTTACTGTCGCGTTGCGTTTCGCGTCGGAGATCAGTGCTTCCTCGCCAAAGGTATCACCGACGCCCAGCTCTGCCAGCTTGATGCCGTCCTTGCTGAGCGGTGTTTCGCGCGTGACCAGCGCACGACCGCGGATCAGGACGTAAAAGTAGTCGCCCTCGGATCCCTGTTTGAGCACGATGTCGCCGGACTTGTAGTTGATCTGCTGCATGCGCATGAAGATCGCCTGAATGTTCGCAGGCGGAATCTTGTGGAAGGCCTTGGCCTGCAGCAGGGTGGTCATCCAGTCCTCGTCACTTTCCTCCGCTTCACCCTGCAGTTCGGACACCTCGTAGGTGCCGGTCTGGTCCCAGGTCAGCATGACGTCGAGAAGGTCGCTGTCGATAGACAGGAACTGGACGCGATCGAGCGCCTTGGCCATGGCGATGCGGGGTATAGCCGGTGCGACCGGGTTGCGGGCGGAATCGCTGCCGCCAGAGATGGTCTGGACGACCTTGCCCTGATCGACAAGCTCAAGCTGGCCCGAGACGACGTAAATTGTTCGCTTCTCGGTATCGCCTTCCTTGAACAGAACCTGGCCGGGCGACAGATCACGCAACTGAACCTTGCGGCTCAGTGCATTCAGGTTGTCGCGTTTGAGGCCGTCAAGCGGCGTAAACCGGCGCAGCAGCTCAATATCTACGTCGCCAGACATGGCACATCCTGTTGTGTCACCGTTATCGTCTACTCGGGTGATTCTTAGACTTGTTCCAGTTACGGGAAGAAACGCATCGGATCCCGCGAATTGGCCGGTATTCTACCCTCAATTCAATAACTTCCGATACACCTGATTTGCCGCAGCGTGAACTTCGCCACAGTTCCGGGTGTGGCGCTGCGCACGGCTCAGATCACAGCGAATCAAATCCAGCGTGCGGTCGAAAATGCTCGCCGTGGTTATCGGCCAGTCGATTGAGCGCATCCTTGACGTCTTGGATGCCGCGACTGCGTGCGTAGTGAATCGGACCGCCGCGAAACGGCGCAAAGCCCGTGCCGAAAATGACGCCGGCGTCCAGCAGGTCCGCGTCCGACACGATGCCGTCAGCGAGGCAGGCTACCGCTTCGTTGACCATCGGCAGGATCAGGCGATCTTCGATGTCGGTCGGCACGGCCCCGGTAGCTTCCGGCTTGAGGGCCTTCTTGCCGTCCCAGCGGTAAAAGCCCTCGCCAGACTTCCGCCCGAGTTTGCCGTTATCGACCATCGTCACCAGACGCTCGGGAACCGGTCTGTCCATCGCTGCGCCGAGCACTTTCGACACACTGAGGGCAACATCCAGACCCACGTTGTCGATCAGCTCCACCGGCCCCATCGGCATGCCGAACTCCTCAGCCGCCTCGTCGACGTTGGCAAGCGCGACGCCGCTCTCGACCAGCGCCATGGCTTCTGCCATGTACGGTCCGAGAATACGGTTAACCACAAAACCCGGCGCGCTGCGGCATTCCAGCGGCAGCTTGCCGATCTTCTTGACGAACGCGAAGCCGGCATCCAGCGCCTCCTGCGTCGTGTCCTCGCAGCGAATAACCTCGACAATCATCATCTGCGCGACCGGATTAAAGAAGTGCAGGCCTATGAAGGACGACGGAGACTTGAGGTCTTCGCGGAGTTCCTCCAGACGGATACTTGAGGTATTGGTAGACAGCAGCGCAGCGTCCTTCATCGACGGTTCGAGTGTGGCGTACAGCGCCTTCTTGGCGTCCGTGTTTTCGAAAATTGCTTCGATAATCAGGTCAGCCTCCGCCACTTTGTTCGCGTCGACGTCGGCAACGAGACGCTCGCTTGCCGCCAGGCGTTTCTCATCGTCCCGAATGCGCTTGGCAAACAGTTCCTGCGCCCGGTCCAGAGCCGGCTGCACGTACTGCATCTCGCGATCCTGCAGCGACACGTTCAGGCCTCGCAGTGCACACCACGCCGCGATATCGCCACCCATGACGCCGGCACCGACGACGTGCACGTTGTCGATCGCCTGCTCGGTCTTGTTGCCCTGCGATTTGAGCTGGTTCTGCAAGAAGAACACGCGCACCAGATTGCGGGAGGTGTCCGTGCACATCAGCTCCGCGATCGAACGCGCTTCGACTTCGTAACCAGAGGCGGTTGACGCGCCATGTGTGGCCCAAAGGTCAATGATGGCGTAGGGAGCCGGGTAGTGCGCTTTACGCGCTTTGCGAGCAACCTGCTTGACCAGAGTCGGCTTGATGAAGCCGCGAACCACCGGCAGGTTCAGTATTTTTTCGAGCAGCGGCGCGGACTGCTTCGGAGCATGCGCCGAGATCATTTCCTTCGCCGCCTGGCGCCAGTTGTCGTCACTGGCAATCCGGTCGACCAGTCCCAGCTTGCGGGCTTTGACTGCGTTGATCGGCGCACCGGTCAGCATGAGCTGCATAGCGGGGCGCACACCCATGATCTGCACGGCGCGAACCGTGCCGCCAAAGCCGGGATGGATGCCGAGCTGAACCTCCGGTAGGCCAAACGCCTTGCGGTCTCCGCTGAAGGCGAGCCGATAGTCGCAGGCCATGGCGAGCTCGAGTCCGCCGCCGAGCGCGAAACCGTTTATCGCGGCGACTGTCGGACAGGGCAGGTCTTCGAGCTTGTCGAGCACCTGCTGGCCCATGCGGATCAGTGCATACGCCTCGTCCGGATTCGAGATCTTGGTGAACTCATTGATGTCCGCGCCCATGATGAATCCGCTGGATTTGCCGGAATAGATCACGACGCCGCGCGGCTGTTTGGCCGGCAGCGGTTCCAGCAGTTCGTTCAACTCGGTCAGGACCGGGCCTGACAACACGTTGGCGCTGCCGTCCGACTTGTCGAGACGCAGCCAGACTATGCCGTCAGCGTCCGATTCCGAAGACCAATGTTCCTGTGACATGGATTCCCCTTAGAGATTGCGTATTTAGTCGACCTCGAAGTCGCACACCAGCGGCAGGTGATCGGACAGTCTGATATCCGGAACTTCAAGGTTGGTTACGTTGATGCCTTCCTGGTAGAGAATGAAATCGAGCTCCTTGCGCGGTGACCGGCTCGGGTAGGTCGGTAGCCCGTCGATGTTGGCTGACATCAGGCCGGACGCCTTCATAAACAGGTAAATCTCG
This sequence comes from Pseudomonadota bacterium, assembly GCA_039025835.1. Taxonomy (GTDB): domain Bacteria; phylum Pseudomonadota; class Gammaproteobacteria; order Steroidobacterales; family Woeseiaceae; genus UBA1847. The sequence continues at coordinate 26,061 of JBCCNM010000018.1, forward strand.
TTTTCGCCCCAGAAGGTATTGAAATCCCCGGCGACTATGACCGGTTTCTCCGTTGCGGCAATCAGGTCGTAGAGGTGCCGGAGCTGCAGATGCCGGTGGCGATACTTCAAAGACAGGTGTACGAGGAAGACCGCGAAGTGCTCCATTTCGAGCTCGATAATGAGCTTCTTTATCCCGGTATCGAAGTAATGAAACTTTTCGCCGTGCACGCGGGGTGCAGCAAGAAACGCGTTGCCCTGCTTGCGGACAATCGGCAGAAGCTGGTTGAGCGAGTTTTCGCCATACTTGGTTTCGTACGATGAGTTCATACCGAGATCGCTGGCGATCTTCTCGGCGTGATTGACCATGCGGCTGCGTATCGATCCCGTGTCGACCTCCACCAGCCCGACGATGTCCGGATCGACAGAGCGAATGAACTCGGTCAGCTTGGGCAGCATGAACTGATTGCCCAGCACATACCCGGCGCCTGGCAATGGCATATGCAGGCTGGCGCTGTCGCCCAGCGCGTAGCGAATGTTGTAAAGCAGTAAGCGCATCAAGGAAGGGGTGCACAAACGAGGAGGGAACCATACCGAAACCCTTGCGCCAGAGGAACACCGCGTGCGGCACACAGTGCGACGATTGGATACACTAGGCCAACGGGACAGACAGGGGGCACTGAGTGTCAGAGAGTAATCCGTATCGCGTGTTCGTATCCCATGCCTTCGAGGAGACCTTCGACTACCTCCGCGTTTTCGAATTCCTCGAAAGCGATGATCGCTTTTACTACCTGAATCGCAGCAGGCCGGAAAACATGCCGGAGGCCGGCGGGCTCGATGCGATGAAAGATGAACTGATCGAGCAGATCAAGGCCGCTGAAGTGATTGTTGTCCTGCCGGCGCTCGCGGAAGCGCAGGCAGACCTTGTGCGGTTCCAGATGGACGTTGCTGACGCCAACAAGATTGGCATCGTCGCGATGAAACACATAGGCGGCCTCGGCGACATCCCGACAGACGTCGCCGAACGTGCCAAGGAAATCGTCGAATGGAACGAGCGTGAGATGGTCGACGCGATCAAGCGGGCTGGACGCGGCGAGGACACACAGCGCTGGGAAGTGATCGACTTTCCGGGTATTGAAGACCTCATGAAAGACGAAGAAAATGATGAAAAACAATAAATTAATTCATTTTTATCAAGTAATTTGGAAGTAATAGCGCACCGCGGAGCCAGCGGCTACCTGCCAGAACACACCTTGCCCGCGAAGGCGCTGGCGCATGCCATGGGCGCTGATTACCTCGAGCAGGATGTCGTAAGCTCCAGCGACGGTCACTTACTGGTCCTGCACGACATCCACATTGACCGGGTAAGCGATGCGGTCGACCGGTTTCCGCAGCGCGCCCGCGAAGACGGTCGCTACTACGCTGTTGACTTTACCCTTGAGGAGCTGCGGAAACTGGCACTCCGCGAGCGCCGCGATGCCAACGGTCAGCCGGTGTATCCGGGTCGCTACGCGGAAAACGGTCCGGCGTTTCGTGTGCACACGCTGGACGAGGAGATCCGCTTTATCAACGGGCTGAATGGCTCTACCGGTCGCAACGTGGGCCTTTACACCGAGATCAAGAAGCCGGCCTGGCACCGCGAGCACGGCATCGATTTGTCCGCAGCAGTCATCGACAGTCTCGCGCAAGGCGGATACACGCATGCCACCGACAACGTCTGGCTACAGTGCTTCGATGCCGACGAGAATCGGCGCATCCGCGAGGAACTCGATTGCTCGTTGCGGCTGGTGCAACTGGTTGCTGAAAACGACTGGCAGGAGACGCCCACCGATTACGATGCACTGAAAACCGAGGAAGGTGTGAGGGGACTGGCAAAGAACGTGGACGCTGTCGGACCGTGGATTCAGCAGCTCTACCGGCTCGATGCCAACGGTCTACCCGTGTTGAGTGATTTCGCCTGTCGCCTTAGGGATTCCGCCTTGGATTGCCACCCCTACACGCTGCGGTCGGACAATCTGCCGCCAGGTTTTAACAGCGTTCAGGATGTGATCCACTTCATGAAAACCGAACTCGGAGCCAGCGCCGTGTTCGCTGATCAGCCAGACCTTGCCAGGCAGGCAATTATCGGGCTCTAACAGGCTGTTTTTATTCGGAATTAATGGTATACCTACGGTCGGGCTGCAAACACGAACCGGTGGCCCGCCAGACACCGATGTGGTCCGGACTGAGAACTCGGTTCTTGTCTGGTTTGATTCCGCGATTTAGGGTTGAACGATGTTTGTTGACCTTCCGCTAAACCTGATGCTGACCGGCCTCGGCGCGTTTGTGCTTGGCTGGGTGCTGTCGGTTCTGAACAGCGCTCTCAGTCAGCGCACGCGTGCCAAAAAACGCGACGCCCGCGACGATCGCATACGGTCGCTCGAAGCGGAACTGCGGGTTGCGCAGACCGATCTCGAAAAAGCACGTGAGTCCACGGCGGAGGTTGAAAAGCAGCTCGACGACTCGCTCGAAGGAATCGAGAAGCGCGACAATGTGATCTCTCACCAGCAGGACAAGATGGATAACCTCAAACGAGATTTGACGGACTCCGTGAAAAAAACGCGCGAGCTGCGAGCAGAGCTCACCAATCGGGCTACCGAGAACGTCAAGTCAGAGGCCAAGCTGCGTGAGGTCGAGACGGAGCTGTCGATTGCTCAGGCGTCCACGGACCTTATTGCCACCGGCGTCCTGGATTACTCCATCGCCCCGGAAACGCCCGAGGAAGATAACGACGAGGATGCCGGAGACGTTCCGAAAACCGCGTCCTGAGTGGCTGCTCCTGGCCCTGCTGATGTTGGCGGGCTGTGGAGACTCACGGCTCCCGATTTCTTTGCCGTTTGAAGCGATGTATGACGGTCGTCCTGTCGACTGCGAGAGCGCCGCGGTCAGGCTTAACGATTTGCGGCTCTACATTTCCGAAGTGACGGCCGTCATGACGGACGGTCAGCAGATCGGTATCGCGTTTATCCCCGATACTGACTGGCAAAACGACACGGTCGCGCTAATCGATCTGGAAAGCGGCAACGGAGCCTGCCGCGACGGCACCCCGGAGACCAATCACGAACTGCAGTTGCTCTGGCCGGAGGGCGAAGTCCGGCAGCTCAAGCTGACGGTCGGCGTCCCGTTTGACGACAATCACGCCGACCCGCTGGCGGCTGCCGCGCCGCTGGATGACAGCGCAATGCACTGGCACTGGCGTTCCGGTTACAAGTTCTTGCGCGCCGGTGTCGAGGTCGATGGTGACAGCTTCTGGTTGCATCTGGGCAGCACCGGCTGCGAGGGCACAACCGGCGACATCCGTGCTTGCAATGCACCCAATCGGGTCACGCTGACGCTCGAGGGTTTTGTCGCCGGCCGTTCGGCGGCCGTCATTCACCTCGACCGATTGTTCGCCGGTATCGATCTGTCCGACGGCGTACCGTCCGATTGCTCCTCCGGACCCTTTGAAACGGACTGCGATGCCGTGCTTGCCAATCTCGGGCTTGCGGCTGGGTCTGCAATGCCGTGGCTGACACTGGAACCTCGATGAGTCGTGTAGCCGCTCTTTTCTCACTGGTGTTGCTGTTCGCGGGTATGGTGTTTCTGCTCAGAGGTCCCGCTGATTACGACTGGGCGATCGGCACACACCCTGTTCCGGCCGTGCCCGACAACAATCCGATGAGCCAGGCCAAGGTCGAGCTCGGTCGTCATCTTTTCTATGACACACGTCTGTCGGTTAACGGCACGGTAGCCTGCGCGACCTGCCATGTGCAGGCGCTGGCCTTCACCGATGGCAAGCCCCGATCGGTGGGCGCCACGGGCGACGTGCTGCCGCGCAGCTCTATGAGTCTGGTCAACACAGCCTATGCGAGTCGACTGACCTGGTCTAACAGCCTGATTGCGAGTCTCGAGGACCAGGCACTGACCCCGTTGTTTGCCGACCAGCCTGTGGAAATGGGACTGAGTGGAAAGGAGGCGGAGCTGCTGACACTGCTGCAGCACGACGAACACTACGCGCAACTTTTCGCAGCCGCGTTTCCAGATGACGAGGAACCGGGCAGCATCATCAATATGGTGCGTGCGACGAGTGCCTTTGTTCGCAGCATCGTCAGCTTCCGCTCACCGTACGATGAATACCTTGCTGGCAACGCGGATGCGATCAGCGAGGCCGCCAAACGTGGCGAGGCTTTGTTCTTCTCCGAGCGTCTCGAGTGCTTTCACTGTCACGGCGGTTTTAACTTCACCGACAGCACGACGCACGAGAGTGCCCGCGTAGAACGATTCGGTTACCACAATACCGGCCTCTACAACATCGGCAACAGCGGCGCGTACCCGGCTGACAACAGGGGGCTCGCGGACATTTCCGGCGAACGGCGCGACATGGGTCGCTTTCGTGCGCCGACGCTGCGCAACATTGTGTTAACTGCACCGTACATGCACGACGGCAGTGTCGAGACTCTCGACGCCGTGATGCGTCACTACGAACGCGGGGGCCGAAAAATAGAAACCGGTCCGCTCGCAGGAGACGGCAACACGAGTCCATTCAAGTCCGAATTCGTGCGCGGCTTCGAGATCACCGACCAGGAGCGCGATGACGTCATCGCCTTTCTGAATACCCTGACCGACCTCGAAGCGACCGTCGATCCGCGCTGGTCATCCCCCTGGGGGACGAACGTCGGTGCGCGCCCGAATCTCGAATCCGGTCGCACGCCAGGCGAACCAGAGAAAAAGCCAATAGAGCTGCATTAACAGCGCTGCGATCCACTCGATGCGGTTTTCCATCGCATCCGCATCCTCGAGCGTATTTTTCAAAATCAGGTTCAGGACGCCGAGCGCCCAGGGCAGGGCGGCCAGCCAGAGCAGCGTCGTGCTCGGTCGGTGGCGGTCGAATCGCACGGCGAATTGATCGACTCTCGCAAGCGCCAGCGCCAACGCTACCTGTGCGACTCCCGTGCCGCCAAAGTAAAAATAGATGCCGAAGCGTCGCATGAATTCGTAGAACGGCTGTTGTGTGCCCAGAAAGGACACATACACAATCAGAGCGACGGCGCCGACCGTGCCCGCGATCAGGATCGTTCGCTGCACTGCCCGATTGTCGTGGTGCATGGCCTTGAGCCACTGGATCGACAGCAGCCAGGTCACGAACAACAGACTCGCCAACGGTAGCTGCACGGCGCGAAAGACCCAGCTCGCCGGTTCGTAGCGGCCTGTGGCACTGATCGACGTACAGCCCTCCAGCAGCGGCATACAGGACGGAATCAGCCCTCGACCGGCAGAGATCCAAAACGCCACTGTGACACCGACCAGCGGAGTCACGGCAACCAGCAAAGGTAAAAGTCGAAGCATCACAGCCAGGTTTGCGGTGTTCAGGCTCGCATCATAGCCGAGGCGGTCCGTGCAGAAACACACCGGAGCTCGTCGCGAAAAGTCTTAGAATCAGTCTCGCCGGCGGTCGTTTGCGCGAGCGCGACGATACACTGCGAGGCTACAACAAACGAGGGGGCATCATGAGCGTATTGATCTACTGGCAGGCCGTCCTGCTGTCTGCCGTGCTGGTGTTTTTTGTCAGCGCCATCGTCTGGATGGTCATGCCGTGGCACAAGTCGGACTTCAAGGCAGTCCCTGATGAAGAATCCGCCAGAACCGCGCTGAAAGGGATCCAGCCCGGGCATTACATGATCCCGCACTGCATCAATCCCAAGGAACTCGAAGACGAAGTCATGAAACAGCGCTTTATCGACGGCCCGATAGCGTATTTCAGTGTGCAGGAGTCCGGCCTACCGGAGATGGGTCCAAGGATGCTGAAGATATTCCTCTTTTACCTGTTCGTTAGCGGTCTGTGCGCGTACTTACTGGATTTTCACGGTGCTGAGGATGCGTCGTATCTGGATACCTTCCAGCTCACCGGAACCGTCGCCTGGGCGGCGTATGGACTGGCGCATATCCAGGACAGCGTCTGGTTCGCCAAGCCATGGTCGATCACGCTGAAGAATATCTTTGATGCGTTGATCTACGCGCTGGTCACCGGCGGGGTGTTTGGCTGGCTGGCATAGCAGGCGATTCCAGGTCGTTAACGCGAGAACGCAATCCGCACGGTCAGCGACAGACGTCGCTCGGACTCGGATTCCGTAAACGAATGGTAGGCGCGCGCGGGTCGGTCACTCCGCACCTGCAGCCATTCACCGATGATCGTGAACCTTTGTCTGATTCGGTGACGTACTGACAAAGTCAGTGC
>JBCCNM010000019.1:0-31842 GCA_039025835.1 Pseudomonadota bacterium
CTACCTCGTCGTAAGCTGGTTCATCCTGCAATTTGTCGAAGTCGTTTTCCCGATGCTCGGCCTCGACGACGAAGTGCTCGGACGCAACATCCTCATTGTCCTGGCGATCGGGCTCCCAATCACGCTGTTGCTCTCTTGGCTTTTTGAGATCACGCCGCAGGGCATCAAGCGCGAATCCGATATCGACCGTAACGCAGAGACACCGCCAACCCGCAGCCGACTGATGGACCGGGTCATCATTGTTGTGCTGTTGATAGCCGTCGGCCTGCTGCTCGCGGACCGCTTTGTGCTTGAGCCTGCGTCCGGTGACGCCGACACAACAGCAACACTCGCAAGAGACAACTACACGTCGGTTGCTGTGCTGCCGTTTGCCGACATGAGCGAAGACGGAAACTCCGCATTCTTTGCAGACGGTCTGACCGAATCCCTGCTGCACCAGCTGGCCCAGGTACCGGACCTTCGTGTACCGGCACGAACGTCTGTGTTTTCTTTCCGCAATCGGGAAATCGACGTGCGGGAGATTGCGAACAGCCTGAACGTCGAAACCGTGCTCGACGGCAGTGTGCGCTACTCCGGCGACCGTATTCGCATAACAGCCCAGCTGATCGAGGCGGAGTCCGGCTTTCAGCTGTGGTCGAAAACATTCGACAAAACGCTGGACGATATCTTCCAGGTGCAGGACGAAATCGCCGACAGTGTGACCAACGCACTCGTCGCCACACTCATCGGTGCACCCGCGACGGAAACACCACAACTCGCAGGCATTGAAGGGCGAGCTTACGAGCTCTACCTGAAAGGACTGGAGCAAAAGAACATTGCCAGTTACGGCTCCCTGCCGCAGGCTGAGAGCCTGTTCAAGCAGGCGCTCGTTGTTGACTCGGACTTCGTTGATGCGAAAGTCGACCTCGCGCTCGTCTACTACCTTCAGGCGGAAACGGGACTGATCACCTGGGGAGCCGCCCACAGCCAGGCACAACCCCTGCTCGAGCAGGTCATTAAACAGGACGCCGACAACCCGCGAGCGCTGGCACAACTCGCTATCGTCGAATGGCAGTCGCTGGCATTCACTGTCGGCCCGAACGATCCGCGCTCGGTCGAGGCCGCTGCTGCGATGGAGGAAACGGTTGCTCTGGCCCCGAACGTGCCCGCGCTGTTCGCGACACTGTCGGTCGCCGCAGCTATTACGCAACGCAACGATGACGCACTCCTGTGGCTGGAGCGTGGCCTTGCGGTTGATCCATTGTCCGCACGACTGCTGCTGTCGAAGGGTCGCATCCTGCTTGAAGCGCTGGACAGACCGGCCGAGGCCGCGGTCGTGTTCGACAAGGCACGACAGAGCGCACCGGACTGGACCGCCGTTGACCTTGCATCGGCGAATGCCGCTTTCGCCATGAACGACATCACGTCCGGCCTGCGCTGGTACCTGCGCGCCATGGACACCGATCCGGAGGATCATGAAATCCCGGCAATGACGGCACGCGTGTACTCCGGGTTGGGCATGGACGAGGAAGCGGACACGATGGCGTTGCGCGCATCGACGATCGCGCCATCCGCACCGTGGACGCGCTCCATGCTCCTCGTGCGCCAGCTCGGTGCGGGCAACCTCGAGCGTGCCGCGACGATGGCGGAGCAGATGCTGCGCGACGAAATCCAGGACAGGGGCTTTGCCTGGGGCATGGCATCGTTCGGTTACGTCAGCGCGATGATCGATCTCGGCCGCGTAGACGACGTCGGGCCTTTCCTCGAAACCGTCCGGGAAGGCATCACCAGTGACTCGTATCAACCGACTGGCCTGAAAGAAGTCTCGCTGCGCTTTGCCTTCCTGCACGCCATGGTCGCCCAGGAGCGCTTCGACGAGGTTGAGCCAATGAGTCTCGCGATGGAGGCGCATCTCGACCAGATCTTTCCCGGTTGGCGACAGGATGACTTTCTCGTCGTCAATGTTTACCTGACACGCGGCGATATCGACAAAGCCATTGAACACGCACAGATGGACCTGTCCGGCAATCTGGGCAGCAACCTGTCGTGGCGTTTTAACTACCTGTATTTCGCCTGGATGCGCCCGCTTCTGAAAGACCAGCGCATCGAACCGATGATCGCGGACCTGGAGTCCAAATCGACTCGAGCTGCTATAGACGTCCGCGCCATGCTCGAGTCCGGCAACTCGGAAACGTAAAAATACCCGCTACACCGTGGCGCCTGAAAAAACTTTAAGGGAACGGATTACGGGGTGCCGTTGCCGGCACGAGGTGTCGAACACCACCCATCCTCACCATGTCGTTCGAGCGTATCCCGTTCGGATCATTTGCGACTGACCCGTCGCGACCGATTCTTGCTAGCACAAAACGAAAAAGGCCCTCCTAAAGTGAGGGCCTTCACGGGGCTTTTTGGTGCCGGCAGCAAGAATCGAACTCGCGACCTGATGATTACAAATCAACTGCTCTACCAACTGAGCTATGCCGGCGAAAATCGTTTGCGGCGCGAATTATTCCTATTTGTCCGGAGCCCTGCAAGGCACGGCGTTGTGTTTCCGCCGCTCAGGGGCAGGTCGCCGCATCGCGCAGGGCGACGCGATCCTCACCGTATTGTCCGATAAAGGCCTGCGCACCGGTGCCCAGCGGCATGGCAACATCCACGAAGTACACCGTGCCTTCGCTGAAGCGTGGCTCGACACTCGGCCTGAGTCCCAGCGATGCAACCTGGAGTTCAACGCGCTCCGCACCGTCGCGTTTGCCGAAAAAGCCGATTGTGATTTTCAGCCCGTCGTCATCGGTCGAGATTGTGTAGGCCTCGCCAAAGCCGCCCCGGGCCAGCTCCTCCAGCATGACATCAGCCGCTTCAGTCGATGGGATGTCGCGAATGTGCACCCAATAAACATTGGGGATCTGGCCGATCGTGGAGCGCAGGACGACTTCGTAACCCTGTTGTTCAAGCGACTGGTAAGCCCGCGTAGCATCCTCGCGATTATCGAATTGACCGAGCGTCGCGCAGCTGCGACCAATGGATGCCTGCAGATCACTACGGGGTTCGGGTGGAGGAGTCCGAGCCTCAGTCTCTGAATCGGTATTGGCGGCGATGGCATTGTCATTATCGACCGCCGTTTCAGAACCAGCCTCCTCGTTCAGCACCGTATCGACCAGAACGACGTCTGTGTCGGCGACCTCTGCCTCGTCACTTGGTGATTCCGCAAGCTGAAGCTGCGGTCCGAGCTGGGATTCCTCAACGATAACCTCGCCGCGACGCTCTTCGTCACCGCGAATCGCGCCATACAGAAAATAGAGGATGTTCGCGAGCAGCAGCAGCAACAGCAGGTTTTTCACGCAGTGGACTCCAGCATGACGGCAAGCCCGTGCAGAACAAGGTCCGGTCGGTGCTCAACGGGCATGGCCATCGCGTTCAGCATGCGTGGCGCATCGCCACCGGTCAAGACCAGCCGGACGTCACCCTCCCGGTCGCGCAGGCTCCGGCAGGCAACATCCACGGCGCCGATGACGGCTGTCCATGAGCCTCGACGGATCGCATCGTCGGTCGCGGTCGCGAACAGCTCTGCCGACGCCGGTGCGATACCGGCCTCCGTCTCAAGGTCGGGCAGATCGCTGGTGCCGGATGCCAGCGACGCCATCATCAACGGTGCGCCGGGCAGAATCTGCCCGCCGATGTGCTGACCATCGGCCGCGAGGGCATCCAGCGTAACGGCGGTGCCGGCATCAACCACGAGGCAGGCTTGGTCAAACTCCGCTCGAGCCGCCAGCAATGCCATCCAGCGATCCACGCCCAGCCGCTCCGGTGCACTGTAGGCGTTGATAACGCCGCCGCATTCGGCCATTGCGTTGACAAACTCCGGCGCAACGGGACTATCGATCAATCGGCGGGCCACCTGTTCGCCGGCGACGTTGCTGACCAGGACCCTCGTAGGTTCTACGCTGGGCAGCGCTGCCTTGCCGTCCCGGAACGCAGCGGTCGATATCACGCCGGAGTCTTGCAGGCGGCCCGTGGACCAAAACCCCCATTTCACCCGGCTGTTACCGGCATCGATCAGCAGGGCACGCACGTCAGGCCTCACTAAGAAGGGAAATCGTCCCGGCGAAGATGCGCTTCACACCGCTGTCAGTTTCGACCAGCAACAGGCCCTCATCGTCGACGCCGCCCGCCGTGCCGACCGTGGCGTTGTCACCGTCATCGACGCGAATGCGCTTGCCCCGCAACCAGTCGTAGCGTCGCCAATGAGTGAGCGCGGCAGCAGTTTCGCCGGTTTCGAAGGCGCGAAACACGCGCAGCAGTTCATCACTGATGCCTGCAGCAAGCTGATCCCGCTCTGGCGCATCAGGCAGGCAGCTGGCCAGATCCGTGGCGGCGTGTGCCCAGGTCGATGACGAGCGAATGCTGAGCTCGGGCGGTATCTGCAGATTGATGCCGACACCCGCGACCACGGTCACGGAGCGATCCGGCCTGAGCTGCGTCTCTGCCAGCAGGCCACCAAGCTTGGCGTCGTCGACGACGATGTCGTTGGGCCATTTCAGGCGTACGCGCTGCAGTCCAATCCCGGACAACACGGTCGCCACCGCGACACCCATCAGCAAGGTCAGTACCGCCAGATGCTCCGGCGTTCGCTCAAATGTGTAAGCGAGCGACAGGCAAAGACAAGATCCAGGCGCGGTCTCCCAGTGTCGGTCGTGGCGCCCTCGCCCGTGGCTCTGGTCATCCGCAATGGCCAGTCGTGCGCGGCCGGGACTCGGCGCTGAGCTTCGCATCAGGTAGGAATTGGTGGAATCGATGACCTCGAACAGCTCGATGTCGTCGACAATCGATCGGGCGTCCGCGCCGAGGGTGCGGCGCAGTTTCTCAGTTCGCTGCATCCCGGTCGCGTCGCTTAAATAACATCACGCGTTCGTTGCGATTCTCAATGCCGTCTCGCATGCGCTGAATGTTGGAGCGATGGCAATAGATGATGAACAGCGCCATACCCAGCGCGAACACGAATAAGGCCTGCGACTCACCCAGTCCGCCGAGCGCGACAACGACCGGCAATGAACTCGCTGCGAGCATGGTGGACAAACCCACGTAGCCGCTCAGGATCAGCGACACGGCGAACACCAGCAGCATCGGCAGAATCAGCATAGGCGCTGTGGCCAGCAGTGCACCGATGTAGGTGGCAGCGCCCTTGCCGCCGCGAAATCGGTGATAGACCGGCCATACATGCCCCATCACCGCAGCCGCCGCGCAAATGAGGGTCAGCCACGTCCTCGAAATCTCCGGGTCCTCAGCGACGAACGGCAGGTCGAGTAGCGGGACCAGTCCGGCACCCAGGGCACCCTTGCCGATATCGATAATAATGACGCCCAGCGCGAACAGCTTGCCCTGCGTGCGCAAGGCATTCGTGCCGCCCGCATTGCCGCTGCCCTGCTCGCGAATATCGACACCGCCCTTCAGGCGGCCGATTACGAGGGCGCCCATGATAGAGCCCAGGAAATAACTGATCAGGAATTTGCAGCCGAGTTCGAGCATGTGTCGCCTTTGCGTCGGTGGGCGCGCATTGTAGCATCGCCGCATTCGTTCTCATGCGGCAGAGATGACACCGATTCGTTTGTTTGTGAACCCGAAAGCCGGCCGCGGTGGCGCGCTCAATTCGCTGCCGCAGGTCGAACGCACGCTGCGTGCCGTCGGTGTCGACATCGACACGCGCTTCAGCCGGAGCGCCGGTGACCTGGAGGATCAGCTGCGGGCCGGTGTCCGTGAGGGATGCGAGACCTTGGTAGTCGCTGGCGGTGACGGCAGCTTCCACGCAGCCGTCAACGGACTGCTCGACGCCGGCGGATCGCGAATCGGTCTGTTGCCGCTGGGCACGGGCAACGACTTCGCCAAGTCCGCCGGCATTCCCGGCGACGCCGCGACGGCAGCCCGGCAACTTGGCGAACGGCTGCGAAACGGGACCACACTCGGCCGTTTCGATGCCGGCCGCTGCAACGAACGTTACTTTCACAACGGTGCCGGTGTCGGCATCGACGCACGAGTGGCACAGATTGCGGCTGGCGTCAGACTGCCTATCGGCGATCTGGTGTACGCCTGGGGCATTGCCCGCTGCCTGATCGACGGCATCGCAACACCGTCGATGCAGATTCGTGTGGATGACACCACGATCTGGGACGGTCCTGCGACACTGGCCAATATCGCCAACGGTCCGTGGGTGGGCAGCCAATTCCTGATCGCGCCGGATGCCGACCCGAGCGACGGTCACTTCGACGTGGTCATTGCGGACGCGGTAACGCGGCGGCGGGTCATGTCGCTGCTGCCGAAGCTTTTAAAAGGTCGCCACGTGCACGAGCCGGAGGTCTCGGTAAACCGCGGGCAGTCGATCCGGCTTAGCTGCGAACAGCCGCTGATCGCGCACCTCGACGGCGAGCTGCAGGCGGCAGCGACGGGCTTCGAGCTGCAGTGTCTGCCCGGGGCACTACATCTGCTTTGACGGCGCGCGTGAACCCAGATAAATCGCCAGCAGCGCGACCACGGCGCCGAGCACTTCACGTCCCAGCATTGGTCGCGCGAACAGCAGAACATCCCAGATGAAGCTCAGTGTCGGCTGCAGCAATAACGCGAGACCGGCCTGGGTAGTCGACACCCGCGGCAGACTGCTCGCGATCAACACCCAGCCGACGCAATGCGACAACACCCCGTAGCCGAGCATCCAGCCGAAATCCACGGCGCCAATGGCCAGGGACTCGCCCTCAAGCGCAGTCACACCACCGAGCATCAAGGCGCACAGGGCGCTGATCACAAACACTTCGCGAACCGGCGCAGCGTCTGTCGCGTCGCGACGGGAAGCGCGCAGACTCAGCATATACGCCGCGTACGCGCAGGCTGTCAGCAGGCCGAACACCACGCCAAGCTGGTAGTCGTCCGATAACGACGTCCAGTCGACGCCGACGATCATCGCGAGACCGAGGACCGCAAGCGGCACTGACACCAGATGCACCGGCTTCAATGGCTGACCGAGCCAGACAGCACCAACGATCACCAGGATAAACACCTGGAAGTTCGCCAGCAGCGTGGCCAGACCCGGCCCGACATAGTTTATCGAGCGATGCCAAAACCACAGGTCGAGTGCAAAAAACACCGAAGCAGCGACAAGACTCCACCAGACGCGCCGGCCAAATTCCAGCCTTTGCCGCGTCATCAGCAGGTACAGCGCAAGCGCCGCCGCCCCGATCGTGACGCGATAAAAACCGCTGGACGTGGCGGAGATATCCACCAGTCGAACCCAGACCGGCGACAGGCTGATCAGCGCGGCGCCGATAAAGAGCCGCAGGAGCGGGTGACCTGAGTTCAATGTGCGGCGTTGTCGAGCCACTGCCGACGCTTGTCGGCAGCAGCAAGGTCATCGGCGTCTATGTCGAGCCAGACTGTGGAGATCGGCGGCGGCTTGAGCTCGACCGATGTCTCGATGATGACGTCGTTACGAAACAGACTCGCCGTCACGGTATCACCAGGCGAAAAGTCCGTTAAGCGACGATCCAGAGACGCGGCTGTGACTCGCAGACTGTCGATGGCGAGCAACTGGTCACCGGGACCGATGCCCGCCGTTTCGGCCGGGCTGCCGTTGGCCACCGAGCGAACCAGCGTCTGACCGCCGTCGTCCGCAAGCGTTGCACCGAGCCACACCGTGGCAGTGGCGGCGGAGGGTTTACCGCCCTTGTCACCGGCACCAGCACTGGGCCGGAGATGGAAACGAATACCGAAAGGTGCCAGCAGCTCAGCGAGCGGCGGATCCTCTGTGCCGTATACGTAACACTCGAAAAAGTCGTCCAGTGCCAGTCCTGACACCTCACGACACACCGACTCGAAACCGCGCTCCGGCAGTCCCTCACCGGTTTCGCCGTATCTCGACCAGCACGCACGCATTACGTCGTCGAGATTGCTCGACGACTGCGCACGCAGCGTCAGGTCAAGCGCGAGGGCAATCATGGCGCCCTTGGCGTAGTAGCTCACGATCGCGTTCTGCGCGTTGGCATCCTGTTTATAGAACTTGGTCCATGCATCGAAACTGGACTCGGCGACGGACTGGCGCAGCCGACCGGCACCGCGCAGAACGCGAGTCGCGGTCTGGCCGAGCAACTCCAGGTAACTGTTGTCGTTGATCAGGCCCGCGCGCCGCAATGCGAGGTCGTCATAGTACGACGTCATACCCTCGAACACCCACAGCAACTCGGTGTAAGACTCCTGTGTCAGGTCATACGGCGTGAAGCGCGCCGGTTTCATGCGCTTGACGTTCCACAGGTGAAAGTACTCGTGGCTGAGCAGGCCCAGCAGCGTCCGATAGGCATCGGACACCTCGTCGCGGCCACGTACCGGCAAACTGTCACGTGAGCTGATGTTCGCCGACGACCAAGCATGTTCGAGGCCACCGTAGCCGCTGGACGGCATGCTCAACAGGAAAAGATAGCGATCCAGGTTTTTCGGTACCCCGAGCAGGCTGCCGTGTTGCTCGCAGATCCGTGTCAGGTCGCGAACCAGGCGGTCGACATCGCCGCGGACGTGGCCGCGAATCGCCAGTGAGTGCGGCACACCGCTGGCTTCAAACTCACGGATTAACTGCTGGCCGAGTTCAACCGGGTGATCAATCAAGTCTGCGTAGTTGTCGGCAGCATACTGTCCGAAACCCCACGGCTCGGCGCCGTGGCGACGCATCGACGTGGCTACCTGCCAGTCATCGATATCTGCCGGCGCTTCGATATCCAGCCGGCACGGCTGATCTGACTGGCCCAGCGGCTCGAGAAACACACAGGTGCCATTGAAAAAGCCGTGAGTCACGTCGAGGTGCGCTCCGCGCACACTGGGATCGTGAGCAAATACCTCGAGCGTAACCGTCAGCGGCCCTTCGCTGGCCTCGACCTGCCAGGTGCTCTTGTCGATCTTCGCGATTGCGAGCGCCTGCGCTCCGCAAGTCGCGTCGATGGCAATTATGTTTCGCGCATAGTCCCGAACCATGTAACTGCCGGGAATCCAGGCTGGCAACGCCAGCCGCTGACCGCCGGGGTCCGGCGTGGGGATTGTCAGTGAAACGTGAAAAACATGCGCCTCGGGCTTCGCCGGACGAATTCGGTAGTGAAGAACGGAATCGGTCATAGCTCGTAAAACCGGGGCCCTGCCCGTCGAATTGGTTGTGATTACCGCAGTCTCGTCATAGAGTCTCGCGGAAAAGCCGCGAGCATGCGCCGCCGCGGGCGCGAACACAAGAGAAGTCGCCAATGCCCCCAGTCCTGAAGCTGATCCGTAACACCTTGTCGTCACCGGCCTGGATTTGCTTCGTCTGGTTCGGCATGACCGCCGGCGTGTCGTTGCTGGCAACGCCAGCCCGCTTTTCCGCGCCACTGATCACACGTCCGATCGCGTTCGATGTCACCTCCACCGTTTTTCAGGTTCTCAACAAGGCCGAGCTGATGGCGCTGGTTGTGCTGCTGATTGTCGTCCGTGCATCAGGTCGGGCGGCCCGGTGGTGGGCGCTGTGCGGCATATTGACATTGATTCTGATTGCCCAGTCCGCCTGGCTGATCCCGGAGCTCAGCGAACGCGCGGCCCTGGTCGCACAGGGTCGGGAACTGCCACCGTCAATCGCTCACGCGGCGTACTCAACGCTGGAACTTGTGAAGCTCTCGCTGTTATTCGCAGCCGGTGTTGTGGCGTCGGGATCGCAGAACCGCTAAGACCGTATACTACGAGGCCATTCACTCAGGCGCGCTCACATGTTTCCGGACGGGTATCACATCACGGGCATCGCTACGGTAATCACCGTGGTCCTGTGCGTGATCGTGCACTACGAAGGGCTGCGCATACTGACCGACCGACTGCAGGTACCCCGGCAGCACGATCGCTTACGTGTCGTCTTTTTGATCCTTTGTCTGCTGGTACTGCATATCGTTGGTATCTGGCTATTCGGTGTCGCGTATTACATTCAACTGAACTTTTTCGAGGTTGGCGAACTCACAGGCATTGCGTCGCCCACGTTGTTTGACTGTGTGTACTACTCAGCCATGTCGTATACGACGATCGGCTTCGGTGACATCGTGCCGATCGGTGCGGTTCGACTGATGACAGGCATGGAGGGGCTGACCGGCCTTGTCATGATCACGTGGTCAGCGTCGTATACTTTTCTCGTAATGCTCAAAACCTGGAACATGCATGACTGAGTCCTTCACACTGGTCGCCGATGACAAGACCACGATCCACGCCCGCCGCTGGGACGTCGAACAACCCTCGCTGATCGTGCAGATTATTCACGGACTCGGTGAGCACACCGGCCGCTACGCAAGGCTGGCGGCGGCACTGAACGAGGCCGGCTTCGGCGTCTACGCCCACGATCATCGCGGTCACGGCGAGCAAGCCGAGTTGCGCGGCTATTTTTCGGACAACAACGGCTGGCAATGGCTGATAGACGACAGCTCGACTGTGTTCGATGCGATACGCTCTGCACACGACGGCGTACCGATTGTCGTGCTCGGCCACAGCATGGGGTCGTTTGTTGCGCAGTCGCTGGCGATCAAACGAAGCTTCGACCTGGCAGCACTCGTGTTGTCCGGCTCGACGTGGCCGTCCAGCGTGAAACTGCTGCCCGGCAGCCTGACGGCCAACCTCGTTGGCCTGTTGCGCGGGCGCACCACCCACAGCCCGCTGCTGGACGGCCTCGGGTTCACGGCACTGAACAAGGCCTTCGCACCGACCCGCACCGAGTCCGACTGGCTGTCGCGCGACGAGGCTGAAGTGGACAAGTACACCAACGATCCGCTTTGTGGCGGACCGTTCACGATCGGGCTGTGGCAGGATTTTCTTTCCGGCATGCGAAGTGTTGGCAATGACGGTGCGCTCAATCGCGTACGCTCGGACCTTCCGATCCTGATCATGGGCGGCGAGAAAGATCCGGTTGGCGGTGACAAGGGCATGGGCGACCTGATGACGCACTACGCGCAGACCGGCCACTCCCGTCTGTCGATCAAAATTTATGACGACGCTCGCCATGAGATGTTCAATGAGACCAATCGCGACGAAGTCACGGCGGATGTCATCAATTGGTTATCGGCATTGCCGGTGAAAAAAGCGCTGCAACGCGAGGTTGCCTGATCCGGTAGACGGCAGTATCCGATAGTCTGTCGGCTGGCGAAGCCGGTCTGCCTTGCGCTGATTGATTTTTATCTCTGCAGCGAAGACACTGGCGCTCCCCATTTTCAGGAGATTCCCGGCAATGACGGCCAATTTCGATTTTAGCGGCAAGACCGTGTTCGTATTCGGCGGAACCAGCGGCATCAATCTGGGCATCGCCAAGTGTTTCGCAGCCGCGGGCGCCGACGTCGCCGTTGCCAGTCGTTCACAGGAGAAAGTCGACGCTACCGTCGCCGCGTTAAAGGAACTCGGCAGCAACGCCAGTGGTTACGCCCTCGACGTTCGCGACCACGAGGCTGTCTCTGCGGCACTGGAACACCACGCAAAGCCGATCGATATCCTGATTTCAGGCGCTGCCGGTAACTTTCCGGCACTGGCCAAGGACCTGTCCCCGAACGGCTTCAAGTCGGTCGTTGATATAGACCTGCTCGGCTCTTTTCACGTGCTGAAAGCCGCGCTGCCCTATCTGAAAACGCCGGGCGCCTCGGTGGTCAATATTTCTGCGCCACAGGCATTTCTCGCCATGCCCGCTCAGGCCCATGTCTGTGCAGCGAAGGCCGGTGTCGACATGTTGACGCGCACACTGGCGCTCGAATGGGGCCCTGCCGGTATTCGCGTCAACAGCATCGCACCCGGACCGATCGCAGACACCGAAGGCATGCGCCGACTCGCGCCTACCGAAGCCATTGAAAAACAGGTGGCGATGAGCGTGCCGCTGCAGCGCTTCGGACAGGCAGACGAAATCGGCAACGCGGCTATGTTCCTGTCATCCGACGCCGGCGCATACATCAGCGGTGTCGTCCTGCCGGTCGACGGTGGTTGGGCTGTAGCCGGCGCCAGCGCAGCGGCACTGCAGATGGCGCAGGTGATGCAGCGCTAGCTCGATTGTCGTCCAGCATGCGCGGACGGCGGCCAGACCGACCCGCGGGGCGGTAGGGTCAGTACAGCTCGCGTGTGTAGATGCGTCGTCCAAGCCCGCGGAAAATGCCGAACGTGGCATTTGCGATCGGGTCCTCGTCACCAGCGCTGGTCGCATCCCAGTCGTACTCCAGGTATGCCGGCGCATTGGCGGTGACGCGGACGCCGCCCTCGTTGCCGTTACCCGGCGCCTTCAACAGCAACTCAAATTCACCGGCACTGGCGGGGTTCAGCAGGGTCAGCAGCGGTGACGAGATCAGCGGACACAGCAGGCCGCTGAGCGGACCCGCCTCCAGCAGACAGGTGTCGTTGAGATCCAGGTTGTCGGTGAACTGGTCGATGCTCACATCGATACCGACGGTGCAGGCGTCCGCGGCGTTGGGCACAAAACCAACCGCATCGCTGAAGTAATACTCACTGCGCAGGGCAATGGGCAAGTCCACCAGTTCCGAGCCGAAAGCGTTGATCAGGGCGAGGCGGCCATAGCGCATCTCGGCACCGCCGTCGAAGAGAATGCCGGTCGGGTTACCGAAGCTGATCGGATTCGATGCGGCGGCAACACCATCGCTGTCGACGAGCTCCTGACTCAGACGGATATCGGCGTCGAAGGGCGATTGCTCCGCACTGCGGGCGAAACTTAAACCAGTGCCCGCAGAGTACGTCAACGTGCCGATGCCATTGCCGGATTCGGCGATGGTGGCCGCTCCATTCGAAAGGAGACCGGAGGTGTCAAGCGTCGCCGGCAATGCGGTGTATACCGGGTCTGCGACACCGCTCATCTTGAAAAAGTCGCCGCTGTAATTGCTGGTCGTCTCACCGCCGAGTGCCTTCGCGGTGAAGGTAAGAACCGGCGGCGTGCTGTAGTCGAAAGGCTCGCCGATGTAGGTGAACGACCCGGCGCTGCAGCTCGTCGACAGCACGGGCACGTTGATGGCGGTATCGAATCGATGCGGAATAAAACGGCCGACGTTTCCGCTCGCCGGCCCGGTGACATTGCCGGCGCCCAGATAGTCACCGTCCGCGACGGCCGGCACCAGCGTGATAATGCCAACCTCGGGCCAACTGAAACTTGTGCCCGTTGCGGACCCGGCAGTAAAACTGCCAAAGCCTCCGGGGGATGCGATTGGCGGGCTGTTGCCGCCGACCGGTGCCACCAGGCTCACGGTCAAAGCAACA
Organism: Pseudomonadota bacterium; assembly: GCA_039025835.1. Classification (GTDB taxonomy): domain Bacteria; phylum Pseudomonadota; class Gammaproteobacteria; order Steroidobacterales; family Woeseiaceae; genus UBA1847. The sequence continues at coordinate 13,243 of JBCCNM010000019.1, forward strand.
CTCTCAGGCACCGTCTCCTGACCGTAGTTGGGTGTGACATCGCCCTCGGCGTCGAAGGCGGTTACGGTGGCCGCGAACGCCTCCCCGGCAGCGATAAACACCGCACCGTTTTCATCCGTCGCCGCCGGATTGGCAGCACCGCCACCGTCAGCGATAGCGGACACACGAAACTCGAAGGGTCGAACCACAAAGCCGGCCGTACCGCCGCGAATCCCGCCGACCAGCTCCGGGTCGGTGGGTGTGTCGTCCTTGACACTGATCCGGATTTCTCCGGCATCCTTGTATTTGCTGGTCACGGTGGCCTGGCCGTTGATGAAAGTGACCGTCTGGTCGCTGGAGCCCACCTCAGCATCGGCGATCGCAAGCGTATCCACCGTCGGCACAACGCTACCGATCGACGGGTTCTGGCGGTCGGCCCAGAAGTCGAGCGTCTGAGTGCCGTTGTAGCTCTCAATGATGCCGCAACTGGGGTCACTCGGTGTCTGACCGAAAGCGGCAATGTGCAATGAGAAGTCCGTGCCGGCGACCTGCGGATCCGCAAACGACACAATCGTCCCGGGCGGTGGATTGCTGAGCGCCGCCGCGGTGACCGTAAAGCCACTCGGCGAAAACGCCAGCAGACCCTCTGTGTCGGTATCACGAATGCCCACATCGGACTGCTGGAACACGTCGACATCAATCGGCGTGGCACCCTCGGAGTAAGACAGGCCGAAGACCGCCGTGGACTCGGTCAGCGGCCAGTTGTAGGTTGCGAGGCCATCGTTCGCCGTCGCGTCGTTCAGTGCGCCGCCGCCGGTCAGCAGTTGCCAGCTGCCGTTGCCGGACTGTGTGTCGAGGACAATGGTGGCGTTGTAATCCGTCAGCGGCGTTCCCGCTGCGGCATCGACCACCGACACCGTGATCGTCTCAGCCAGACAGTTGATTCCGAAGCCATCGTGGTTGATCGTGAATTGCGGTGCAACCGTTGGACAGGGCCGCGTTTCCATCATCAGGGTTTGCACTTCGGCCTGCGTCAATGCACGACCGAAGATATTCACCTCATCGATGAAACCGTCAAAAATTCTGTTGCCGCCGTTTACATCACTGCCGATGCGCAGCGGATCGTTGTTCACTTCCAGTGCGCCGGTGCGTGACGACGTAGCCACCTGAACGCCGTCCACATAAATGATCTGGCTGCCTGACTCATAGGTTATCGCTACGTGGTACCACTGGTTCAGGACTAAGGACACGCTGCTTGTCAGGGTCCGGTTATTGCCGCTCTCGTCTGTCCAGAACCAGAACACCTCACCACTGCTGTTCAAGTGATACTCGTAGTTCTCGTCCTTTGCGACGATAGTGTGTAGTCCACTGCCCGAGGGCAAAGAGCGTGGATTGATCCAGGCACCTACGGTCAACGCGGTCTCAAAATCCAGCGCCGGATCATCGGCGATTTCAATGTAATCATCGACACCGTCAAAGTCGCCGTAGCGGCAGGATCCCGGATTGCCCGGGATCGCTGGTGACGACTGCAGCGTGGTTACGCCACCAAAGGCGGTACCCGACAGCCCGCCGGAGCCACTGTCGGTCACTTCGCCTGCCGTGCCGGTCCACTCCTCTTCATCGAAATAGAACGACACCTGCTGATTGCCACTCAAGCAGACATCGTCGAGGTGCCAGTAGTCGAAGTCACTGCCACTGCCGTTTGTCTGCCGAAAGCGAACCTGAAATCCGGCATGCAGAGCATCGGTACCTAGGGTATACACACGGTCGAATATCTCACCCTGGGTCCCCGAGCCGGTAAATGTCTCGATGGCAACCCAGCTCCCGCCATCATTGAGATACTCAACGACAAAGTCCTCGCCATTGTCCGGGTTTTCGCTGAAGCTGTCGCTGCCGCGGCGAATCCATGCGGACAGCTCCACTCCCGATGCGCCGGCCAGGGACACGGCCGGACTGGTGACCGTGACCGGATCCCAGCGGGTGAAAACGGAAAAACTGCCCGAGTTGGACGTGTCGCTGTTGATCCCTGCATCGCCGCCGGATGATGTAATCGTGAAGTCTCCGAGCCCGCTTTCGAAATCCATACAGGCACCGAGGCCCCAGGGACCAACGGGCAGGTCTTCGGTCACGCTGACGTCATCGACGTGCCAATAGTCGAAGTCAGAGCCGCTGCCGCCAGTCATTCGAACGCGGACTCGCAACGCTGAATGCAGTGCGTCATTCGGCAAAACAACGTTGAGATTCAATATCTCACCCGGTGTGTCCTGACCCGGGTAACTCGCAACACTGATCCACGCACCAACATCATTCAGATACTCGAACACGAGATCTTCATTGCTATCCGGGTCTTCGCTGAAACTGTCGCTGCCGCGACGAACCCACGCTTCCAGTCGGACCGCCGGTACCGTGGCATCAAACGCATCGCTGGTCACCGTGACAGGATCCCAGCGCAGCGTCAGCGAATCACCGGACTGGCTGGTGAAGTCGTCGATAAAGGCCTCGCCGCCGGAGTCGGTGACCGTCCACTGGCTTAGGTTGCCTTCAAAATCATCGGAGAACAGCACATCGCCGGGCGCGGCGAACACGCTGGCCGGTACCGTCAGACATAGCAGGAGCAGGCTTCGCAGTCGGATCATCGCAATCACCTAGCTCACGTCGGTCACGGTCGTGCGAACGCGTCGCGACACGTAATCCGGCTGGCCAAAGGCGCCCGATGATGCAAAGGCTTCCAGGGTATACACCGTTACGGTGTCCTGGCCTTCGGTAAAACTGGCGCTGGCACAACTGACATCCACCGAGAAGCCGGACAGTCCGCCCTCGGTGAGTGCCAGTGAACTGCTCGCCACACAGCTGTTATTGACCAGCGCCTGATAGATCGCCCACTCCACGCCGCTGCGTGCTGCCGCATCGGCTCGCGAGCCCTGCATCGTCAGCACGACGGTCTGTGAGCTGATAACGCTCATGCGCACCGCGACGATACCCAGCGCCGCAAGCACTATGATCAAAAACAGCGCCGGCACCAGGGAGAATCCGTTTTGCGATCGACGGGTCACGGAATGTTATCCACGTGGGCCTGGCGCAGCAGAGTGACGCTCTCCCCGGCCTCACTGACCGTCAGGCTCGCGCTCAGCAGGCCCGCGCGCTGCGAGTTTCCCGGTGCGTAGGAAAAGCCGCAGCCGCTGGCGTTGTAGACCACGATCGACTCAGCCGCACCCGCCGCCAGCAGCTCAGCCTCACTGTCGCGCGCCGACTGGCTGGCATCAATGGCGTAGCCCGTGTAGCGCTTGAGTTCACCCGTAATGGTGTTGCACAGGTAGGTGACCGGTCCGTCGACGAGGAATATCCGCTGACTGGGTGATTCGTAGGTGAAGCGAAAGGCGGGAGACAGCGTTACCCGATCCTCTCCACTGGCGCCGTCTGCCGCGATGGTGATTTGGGTGCCGTCGGGTGTGATGACATTGGCGAGCTCGTAAGCATCCGCGCCCGGCACGCCCACGTTGTAAATCGACAGGTAATGGCTTGTTGACGAGAATGGTCGCACGACGTTGTTGAACGCGCCGACCGAGTTAAAGGCGTCGTCGCTGTCATTGAATCGAAGCCGCTGCGCGTCGCTGCCCGGCGGTCGCGTGCGATAGCGCACACCGTCCACCGTATTGAGCAATTCCAGGGCTACGATCGCGCCATTGCTGCGGACGCGGATGCTGTTCGGCAATGCGCGTCGTACTTCCCGCGTCAGGCTGCGCAGCGCCGAATCGGCGAGCTCCACGAGTTCGGCTCGCCGGGTCTGGTCGTTGTAGGCCGTGATCGGACCGCTTATAAATGACGCCATGAACGACACGACAATCGTCGACAGGACGATCGTGACGACGAGTTCAATCAGAGTGAAACCGCTCTGCTGACGCACGCTCAATACCTCGCCCGGTAGCCGCTGACCACGTAATTCACGAGGCTGTCGCGCGTGACGCGGACGTCGACCCGAACGACGTCGGCGGATGGAACGCCGCCGAATCCGGCAGAGGCACCGACCGTCACGGAAACCGTGTAAGCCGATAGAGTCGGGATCGGGTTGCCAAACTGGTCTCGAGAACCGACGTCCACGAGACCGTTGTAGTCATCGAGGTCATCAAACGCAGCGCGCACACTCTCACCATCGCTGCCGTCGGGATCGTCGAACGGCCGCAGCAATATCTCCTCGAGGTAGGCATCCGCGATCGCGGCCGCCTGCTGCCGAATCAGCGGATCGGCGCTGGAGCCAGCAACCGTTGTGAATACACCGAGAATGGTGCTGGCTGCGATTCCTACGACGACAATCGATACCAGCAATTCGACCAGGCTCAGTCCGGACTGGCGATTCATGGTGTGATTACCAGACCGGTGCCCGCTTCAACCGTCAGTGAAAATCCACCAACGGTAAACGCCGTATCGCTGCCGAGGGACGTACGTCCTTCGGCATCAAACACAAACGCGGTAGCCGGAGCGGTAGTGACACCGGTCGGTGCATTGCCCGTCACTGCCTCGCCTGATGGCAAGAGAACAGCCAGCGGGAAACTGGAATCAGACGGATTGCAGTGTCCGGACACTGCGGACTGCTGTGACAACGAGTAGCTGGTGGTGCTAATCGTTGCCCGCACAGGGCAGCCGCTTGCTATCGCGATTTTCTGGCCGTATCGCAAGGCACTGGACAGTTCGTCGTAGTAGGCACGCCCATCAAAGTCGCTGCTCGAGAAAAACCTTGGTCCAGCGACAACGCCGATGACACCCAGGATCACGATAACGACAAGCAGTTCGATTATCGTGTATCCGAGCTCACCGCGACCGGCAAGCCTCCGAGTCACCGCCTAGCACCCGCTGATGTCCACGGTCACCAGGGGTGCCTGATTGACCAAAGCGTCGTTGTACACCACCTCGCAAGCGCCGGGTGCACCGACACGCTCGAACACCGCCTGGTCCCCGGCGCCGTTGACCGTAACATTGAAACCCGTCAGGTCCGCCAGCGTAACTGCAATGTCCGACGCGTCGGGATAGCCCTGCGTCAGGTTGACGTTGACGCCTTCCATCGCGACTACCGTAGCGCCGGTTGTCAGGAACAGGCTGTGCGCCAGCGTTGCCGCTGAGCGCACGCTGCCGGACAGGCCGAACACCGTCGCCGTGCGCGCCTCGCTCTCGAGACTCGCGAATCGCGGTATCGCAAACGCGGCAAGAATGCCGAGTATCGCGATCACGACCACGAGCTCGATCAGCGTGAAGCCCGACTGTCGTTTGGCTGAACGCATGGCTAGCAGCCCGACGTGTCGATGTTGATCACCGGCGGCGTATTCGCGGCAGCGGCTTCCGTATAAGTCACAACACAGTCGGCCGGCGTCGTTGCACCCGTCTTTGTGAAGGTTGCTGTGGTGCCGGCGACGGCAACCGTGAAGCCCGTCGTGTCGGCGAGGGTGTTCTGGATGTCCGTTGCCGCAGGGTAACCGAAGGTCATGTCGACAGCCACACCTTCCATCGTGACCGGATCGTTACCGGTAGCGAGGAACAGGCCGTGAGCCAGCGCAGACGCACTGCGAACGCTGCCGGAGAGACCCTGAGTGGTCGCGCTACGCGCTTCCGTTTCGAGTGATGCAAAACGCGGGATCGCGAATGCGGCCAGAATGCCGAGCAGGGCAATCACAACCACCAGCTCGATCAGCGTAAAGCCTTCCTGCTTCTTCATTTTCATGTCGAGTTTCCTCTTGCCTTTCAGTGCGTCGGCGTCGCCGACATTTCATTCGACTTGCTGGTACTCCAGCCAGTCGGCTCCACGTGTTCGCACGAGGCGAACACCGTAAATCCCGTCTCGTGAGCTGTCTGCGTAGACCAGCTCCACCGAAAACTCCACGTCGTCCGTCGGGCGATCGCGATACACCAACGACCGTGGAACACCCGGCCGATACACCAGCACCCGTCGATCGCGAGCGAAGTACCAGTGCTCCTTCGCAACCTTCCCGGTTTCCCGGGTGCCGAGGTAGTTACCCGGCGGGTCCAGCATCAGCGACACCGGATTCATGCCGGCCATCGCAGTTACGCCGGCGGTATCGCCCGCGGCAACGTAGCGCGCAGACTCCATCGCCAGGGCGCTCCTGAGCTGGCCTTCCAGCTTCAGAACCGCGGCGCGCTCCGCCTCGTCGATCGCCGGCAGCACCCTGACCAGCAACGTCGACACCAGCGTGCTGATGATGACGATCACGACCACCAGCTCGAGTAACGTGAAACCCTGTGCGGGTGAACGGCCGGTAAACGCAAAACTTGAGTGATTCGGCGCATTTTGTGACGCCGTTGTCACCCCGCTTTCGCCTTCGCGACCATGTCCCACATGGGCAGGAAGACTCCCAGCGCCAGCACCAGCACCACACCGCCCACAAACACGATCAAAATCGGTTCCAGGGCGGCACTCAGGTTCTCGAGGTCGTAGTCCACTTCCCGCTTGTAAAAGCCGGACGCCTCGTCCATCAACTCCGGCAGGGCGCCGGTTTCTTCACCGAGCTGCATCATCTGCAGGACCAGAGGTGTAAACAGAGCGCTGTTCCGCGCTACCCGCGACAGTGCCTCGCCGCGCTCAACGCCTGCGGTCAGCTCCTTGATGCGGTCACCGAGCCAGGCGTTACCGATAGACCCCGCAATCGTATTCAGTGTCTGGTTGATCGGCAGACCCGCCGACATCGATACAGACAGCGACTGGGTAATACGCGCCATCGCCGCATTGCTCATGATCACGCCGATCACCGGGATGCGCAGTTTCCAGCGATCCCAGTTCATTCGTCCTGTCTCGGTCTTGACGTATTCGCGCGCGCCGACGGTCGCCGCCGCGATCCCGCCAATCACGTAATACCAATAATTCACTGCGAAATCCGAAACGCTCATGATGATCAGCGTCGGCAACGGCATATCATCGCCGAGCTTGCGAAAGATCGGCGCGAAATTGGGGATTACGAACACGGTGACGATACCGAGCGCAATGGCAATCGCGATCAGTACAACAATCGGATAACGCACGGCGGATTTCACTTTGTCCTTGACGTCCTGTTCCATCTGCAGGTATTCGTACAAACGCTTGAACGCTGTATCGAGCGTACCGGTGGCCTCACCAACCTCAACGAGACTGACGAACAGCTTGGAGAACACCTTGGGCTGGGTGCGCAAAGAACCGGCCAGGTCGCGACCTGACTCTAGCTTGGCCAGCACTTCCACCAGGGCTTCTTTCAACACCTCGTTATGTGTGGTTGCGATGAGTCCGTTCAGACCGCGCAGTAGCGGCAACCCGGCCTTGGTAATCGTGTACATCTGTCGACAGAACAGAATCATGTCCTTCGACGTCGGCCGGCCACCACCGAAGCGCCGACTGATGTCGGCAACGGTGATCTGCTTCTCCTCGCGCACGTCGCGAATCTCAACCGGCGTGATGCCGAGGCTCACCAGGCGGCCGGCGACCGCATCGCGACTGCTGGCCACCAGCTTACCGGTGTGCAGCTGTCCGTCTTCTGCCCGCCCCTTGTAGGAGTACTCAGCCATCCAGGGTTAGCCCACCGTCGTCGTGGATAGTCAACTCGTCCGCAACGTCCTGCACGTCGAGTTCCTCGTCCGCTGTTTCGGAGTAGCGCTCGCTGTCCATTTCAACAGCACCGGTCAGGCGGATCACCTCGTCAACCGACGTGACACCCTGCACGGCATAGTCGAGTGCCGAGCGCTGCAGCGGCACGTAGTTCGGCTTGAGCTTGGCGAGTTGCATGAAGGCTGACAGATCCTCGCGGCGCAGTGCATCGCTTAGCCCTTCATCCATTTCCAGCAATTCATAGACGCCGATGCGGCCGCTGTAGCCACTGAGGTGACAGAAGTTGCAGCCCCTGCCCTTCATAAACGTCGCGTTGAGGACGTCGTCGGCGACATTTTGTGCCTGCAGCCAGGTGCGCTGGCTGTCGGTCAGCGGCGTCGGTTCGGCGCAACTCGAGCAAACGCGCTTGGCCAGTCGCTGGGCGATGATTGCTTCCAACGCCGCAGCGATCAGGTAGCCTGGCGCCCCCATATCAAACAAGCGACTCGCCGTCTCGGCGGCACTCTGTGTGTGCAGCGTCGAGAACACGAGATGACCGGTCATGGCGGCGCGCAGACCAATATCGACGGTCTCACGGTCGCGCATCTCACCGACCAGAATGATGTCGGGGTCCTGGCGCAGGGCCGTGCGAAGCACACGACTGAAGTCGAGGCCGATACTCGCGTTGATCTGTACCTGGTTTATGCGATCGAGCTGGTACTCCACCGGATCCTCGACCGTGATGATCTTGGTCGACGGCTTGTTGACGTAGTTCAGCGCCGAGTACAGCGTCGTTGTCTTGCCGCTGCCGGTCGGGCCGGTGACCAGCACCATGCCACCCGGCATACGAATCAGGCGCTCAAAGCGCTCAAGCAGATCTTCCGGCATGCCCAGCTCGGACAGGCCGACAAGATTGCGTGACTGATCCAGCAGGCGCAGCACGATGGTCTCGCCGTGGGTTACCGGTAAGGTCGACACGCGCACATCGAGCATCGTGTCATTGACCTGAATTGAAAAGCGGCCATCCTGCGGCAGACGCTTCTCGGAGATGTCGAGCTTGCTCATGAGCTTGAGGCGCGTGACCAGCGCCGAAGCCACACCACCGCCCTTGATCAGGTGTTCCTGCAAAACCCCGTCAACGCGCTGGCGGATCCGCAGCACCTTGTCATCCGGCTCGATGTGGATATCGGAGGCATTCACCTGCACCGCATCCTTAAACAGCGACTGCAGCAGCTTGATGATCGGCGCCTCAGCCGAATCCTCTTCCGCTTCGAGCTGATTCAGGTCAATTCGGGCGGCCTGCATTTCTTCGCTGACTTCCGCGGCGAATGCATTGATGTCATCAGTGCGGCGATACACTACGTCAATCGTGCGCAACAACTCTGTTTCGCTGACGAGGCACAGCTTGATATCGCTGCCGAGCAAGCGGACGAGCTCGTCGTAAGCGAAGATATCGCCCGGGTCGGCCATCCCGACCAGCATGCCGCTGCGATCATCCTGCAGGACAATGGCGCGAAGCCGTCGCGCCTGCACCTCAGCCAGACGACTGACGACGCTGTGATCAAGGTCGACGCTGCGAAGATCGATGAATTCGAGCTCCATTTTCTTGGCGAGGAACTCGTGCAATTCCCGCTCGCTGATTGCGCCAACGTCGGTCAGCGCGCGACCGAGCTTGTGGCCGGACTGCTTCTGCTCCTGCAGCGCATTCTCGAGCTGTTCCTGCGTGATGGCACCGGCCTCGATGAGGACCTCACCGAGCCGGAGCTTTTTCCGTCGGGCGACTTTCTGCGCTTCAGTGTTCATGGATTCAGTTGCCGGACGTCCCGCGAATACGCGACAGCGAATCGGTTGCCAGCGTCGCCCAGTCCTTGTCGTCGTTGACCACGATCGGCTTCAAGAGGATGACCAGCTCGGTCATCTGTTCCGAGGTGCGTTTACTGCGAAACAGGTTACCGACGCCCGGCAGACGGCCGAGCACCGGAGTACCGAAATCCTGGTCGGTGCGCGACTGGCGCATCAGCCCGCCGATAACGATGATCTGCCCGCTGCGCGCCTTGACGATGCTGTCTGATTCGCGAACCTCGCTGAACGCCAGCGGCAGAATGTCGGTCTCACCGGATACCGTCAGGTTCTTTTGCTGGTCGGTCACTTCGCTGACGGTCGGGTGAATGTGCAAGGTCACTTCGTTATCCGCACTGATCTGCGGAGTAACGTCGAGCGCGATGCCGGAGAAAAACGGCGTAAGCTCGACATCGCGAGACGTAGTCGACGAAGCGCCCGTCACCGTGTTGCTCGACACGTTGGTCACAAAAAACTCGTCGGTACCGGCTTTGATAACCGCTTTCTGGTTGTTCAACGTGGAAACGCGCGGACTGGACAGCACGCGGGTTTCGCCCTGCAACTCCAGTAACTCAAGGAAGGCATTGAAATCGCCGATGTCGAAGGCCATCGTGAAAGCGCCACCCAGAGTCGACGTCTCGAAGCCGGTGGTCGCGACACCGGGAGAAACCGAAATCGAGTCACCGCCCAGGTTTGCGTCCGTGTCGGAGAATCCGGTGGGCGGTGCCAGTACACCGAAGGTGCTGGTGTCGCCTTCGGCAGTCTGCGCGACAGCCACCCAATTGATGCCAGCGCGAAACGTGTCGCTAAGCTGCACTTCGACAATTTTTGCCTCGAGGACCACCTGGCGCGTGGCCACGTCCTCGATCATTTCAAGGTAACTGCCGATAGCGCGCATCTTGTCCGGCATGGCCCGAACGACGATGACGCCAGTTTGCGAGTTAACGATGACCTGGCTACCGACATCACTGGCCAGCATTGCCTGCAATGTCAGTTCAATATCAGTCCAGAAGTCGGCTTCGTAAGTCGTATTGATATTCGAACCGCTGATTTGCTGGCTCTGGTTCGTACCGCCGCCGGTTGCTACCGCGGCCGCGCCACCGGCGATCTGGCTGGCGATCCCGCCCTGACTGCGGCCCTCACTGACCTGGCCGGAGCTGACCCGGGTCCGCGACACACCGGAGCGCTGTAAATCGAGGTAGTCGATCTGGAAAATACGCGTCTGCAGCGTGGCCGGGAAAATCAGGTAGCCCGCCGGGCCCAGCTGGTAGGAAAAGCCGTAAACCTGGCTGACGACGTCCAGTACTTCCTCAACGGTAACGTCATTCAGGGACACCGAGATAGAACCCCGCACGTCCGGATGAACGACGATGTTCTCGTCTGTCTCATCCACCAGCGCCATGAAAAACAATTCCGCCGGCGTGCCTTCGCTGCTGACATCAAAGCGGTGCTTCTCCTCGACCGGCATCACTGCGGGAGCAGGCGCGGCAGTGACCGGCGGTGGAGGTGGCTGTGTGGCCTCCTCCAGGGCTGACTCCAGCGCGGCGTCGACGCGTGATAACGGTCGCTCCTCCGTCTCCGGCACGGTGGCGCAGGCAGACAGAAGGCAGGCGCCGGGAACGATGATGAGCAGTGTGCGTAAGTCCATTTCGGGCTCCGGTGAGGTCTCAGCGAGACCGCTTCAGTGACGCGCTGAGTTCGCGGCCATTCGCGTTCAACGTAATCGCGTGTTTTTCAATTCGGGTGACCGTCGCGCCGTCAACGACGTCGCCTACGGATACGCGCTGACCGTTGATGACGGCAATCTGGCGTCTTGACGAGATAAAAATTGCGTTGACGGTAAAGCTCTTGGCCACAGCCGCCTTGGCAAGCACTGGCGGTGAGTAAGGTCGAGTCGGATCGCGGGAATCCAGTGCTTCAACAGATCCTGCGACCACCAGGCTCAGGCAGATAATCACGCTACGCACCGATCCACTCCTCATCGAGACTCAACGTGCTGACCTCGATTCGAATGCGATTTTTCGGGTACTCGATGACTTCCAGCTCGAGAACCTGCCAGTACAACCGCCACGGCAACGATTCGATCGATTCCAGGTAGTCGAGGGTCGCCGCGTAGCTGCCGGTCACTTCGATCTCAAGTCCGTGACGATAGAATCGCGTCGCGTTTTCGTCCTCGCTGGCGGCCAGCGTCTCGGACGGCAGATTGCGAATCCGCACGAGCTGCAGACCCGACTGCCTGCGCAGCACGCCTTCAAGCAACTGCGCCATTTCCGCGGGATCGATCAGTTCAGCGGCGTAGTCACCCAGTGCGACGTTCAGCTCGTCAATTTGCTGATTAATGCGCGCGACGCGTGCACGCTGCTCGGCGCTGCCCCCCGCCAGCTCCAGCATTTGCTGCTCGACCTGCTCGTTTGCGGTGCGAGCCCGGTCCTGTAGCGCGGCGAGTTCACTGCGCCGCTGAGTGGCGGTTTTCTCAAGCGGCTCGAGAAACTGCACATACCAAACCGCGGCGATGACCGTCAGCGCCGTCACACCGATGAGCGCGCGCTCACGCAGGCTCAGGTCATCAACCTTTTCCTCAAGCTCTTCGACCTTGACTTTGGCTTTGTCCAACAGGCTCATCGCCGGGCTCCCTGTGCGGTCTCGCTGACCGGCGCACTGTCCATGGAAAAGAACAGTGAGCCGCTCGTGTTGTCGATTGGGTTGTCAATTTCGAACTGGTTGAATCGTTGCCGGGCAAACGGACCCTCATCGATCAGGTTCTGGACATACATCGGCACCAGTTCCGCACCGATGGTCTGCCCCTCTATGCGCGTCTGGTCGCCGCCCGCCGACAGCGTGATGTAGGTCAGCCAGATGCCTTCAATATGCTGTCGTGACAGTGCGCGCAGCTGCGGCGAAAAACCGCGCGTTTCACCCAGCGTCGAGCCCTGCACCAGCGTCAGGATCGCCTGCCGTTTCTGTAATTCACCGAGGGCGTCATCCAACTGGTCCTGCCAGCTTTGCCCGCCCATCTCGGCATCGATCGTGGCTCGCAGATTGGCGAGACGCTCAACGGCGGCCGCCTCCTGCAGCTCAGCCACCTGCATCTCATCCTCGATGCTGGCAACACGGAAGTCGGCAAACATCGCGATCAGCGTCATGACTGCGATCAGAATGCCTGCGGCCTTGGCCTGAAAACGCGCCGGGAACTCCTGCATGGACAGGCGCTCGTCCGGGGTCAGCAGGTTTACGGTCTGCGGTACGTCGTCGTTCTTTCCGACCAGCGTGTCCGGTCGCAGGGCGGCACCGGCGGCAATCAGGCAGCGGCCCCGGTCCTCGTCGGTCAGCTCACCCTTAATCTCGAACAGATCGTTGAGATCGAGCGGCACAACCTCGAGACCCAGGTTCTCGTTGAGGGCCTGGGGCAACACATCAAGACCGGCACCCGGACCCAGGAAAAGCTTCTGAATCGGTCGGTAGTCGTAGTGACTCTCGTAGTAATCGAGTGAGCGCTGAATTTCGAGGGCTATGCCGGCAGCACGCTCGTTGACAAAGAAACTGTCGTCCGCATTCTCGGTAAATACCCGTCGCCCCGACGGAACCTGCCGAACGACGTGCAGCTCGCCCTTCCGTGTGATCACGAGGTAACCGTCAGTGTCCGTGAAATGCAGGAACGCGGCACCGTGTTCGTCATCCGGCAACAGGGTCGCGATGTTGCGCAGACACAGTTCGGGCACATCGACCACACTGACCGGTTGTGAGACCAGCGCTCTTGCCGCAGTCACGTTTTCTTCAATAGTGACGTTCCTGCTTGTCACCGCGTAGGCAATCGCTCGCGCGCTGGCCGTCGAGTGCTTCGGCAAATGGAACAGGTCAACGGTCAATTCGTCGAGCGGAAAGTCGACCAGGTCCTTGATCCGCCACGCCACGGCCTGGCGAAGCTCCGCCTCCGGCACGTTGGGGGTTTCAACGAGTTGCATCTGGTAATCACCGTGTTCCAGCACACAGGACACCGGCGCCTGGCGAATACGCAGTGAGCTTAGATCCTGGACGCTGGTGCCCTGACCGGCGACCGATCGATAAAAGGACGATGCGCGAAGTACAGGCTTGCTGTTGTTTCGCTGATCGACGACCGCGACAGACGCGTAGTCCCCGTCAATAGCGATCGCGGCGCGCTCGGTCGTATGATTTCCCCGTTTCAGTAGTTGCAGCATAGTTCGGCACCCGAATGCCGTCGTTATCAGGACACTGGCGGGTTATCGACCTGCCGGCGCAGGAACTTTAGTCAAACCGCCCGAAACCGGAATAAAAAAAACGTTTTGAAAACAGAGATTTAATGAAAAGTCGCAGACGCGCCCCATCAACTCGAACGGCGACTCAAGATGCACGGTGTGCGGCCGACACCGTGGAAAGGGTGACGCTGGCATTCGCGAGACCCGGGAAATGACATTTGCAGACGGCGTTTGAGATGAGCGACGACCAATAGTCGAGTCAGCGCGAAACGAAAAACCGCTAAAGCACTCTTTTGTAGTCCCGCATGCCCATATATAGTCTCAGAGACAATGGTTTCGCCTGCGGAACCAAGCCATTTGGTAGCGTCAACGCTGTGCAAGACAAGCTCGTGATTGAAGCGCCCGGACGACGCGAGGCAAAGCGGGAAAACAATTTGATTGACATGAAAGACGCCGCCCTTGAAGTACAGGGATACCCGGATCTGCTGGTCCGGGTTAACGGCCACACCATCACTTCGGTGAGTGCATCGGCACAGTTGATCCTTGGCGTAGATCCAGAGTCGATCATTGGTCAGCCAGTCGTCGACCTGGCTGTCAGCGAAGACATCGGCGCATTTGTTGCGGCTCTCGAGCAACTACAAAATCGATCGGAGGTCGTCGAATTTGACACTCGCTGTCAGCATGTCGACGGACGCATACTTCGCCTCGAATGGCGAGCTGGTCGCGACACATCGGCTGACTCACTTGTTTTCTCAGGCCGGGACGTGACACATCGCGGCACGCGTGAGATTGACGATGTCCTGCTGAATCTCGCCTCGGCCGATCCGAGCGAGGCTATCATGGTGCTGCAGTGCGGGCTTGCCTATCTGCCCGTCGTCTATTGCAATGAAAGCTACACAGCACTGTCCGGCCGCTCGCACGCAGACAGCCTTGGCAAGCCATGCTTCCTGCTCAACAACGCCTCCGAAGAACCCGACGTTCGTCGCCTGGAGAGCTCAATCCGGCAGGGACGTTACGACACTGTTTTGCTGCCTGCACGCTGTGGAGACGGCAGCGACATCTGGTGCGAAGTTCGCGTGGTTCCCATCTCCGGGCAGGACGGAGATGCCCGACACGTCGTCCTGAAACTCCGCGACGTGACCGAGCGCGTGCAGTCGGAAATTGAGTTCCGCAACAAGGCGAAGTTACAGACTCGAACCGCCGAGGTGTCAAAAACCGGCGGCTGGGAACTGGTGCTGGACACTATGCAGCTCAGCTGGACAGAGCAGGTTTACCGCATCCACGCACTTCCGCTGAGCTACACGCCGGACGTGACGTCAGCTATCGACTTCTATGACGACATCAGCAAACCCGTCATCCAGGAAGCCGTAAATCGCTGTATCGAGCTGGGCGAGCCGTATTCACTGCGGCTGCGCATTGTCGATGCGAACGGCGAGGCGCGCTGGGTGCACGCCAATGGTGAGGCAGATCAGGAAAACGGTAAGACTGTGCGTATCTTTGGCACCTTCCAGGACATCACGGACCAGGTCAATCAGGAACAGGAAAAATTGCTCGCCGACCAACGTTTCCGTGCCGCTTTCGAGGGCGCTCCGCACGGTGTTGCCATGGTCAGCCCCGATGGCCGGTTCCTGCAGGTCAATGACGGTCTGACCGAAATGCTGGGTTACAGCAAGGATGAATTGCTGGAATTGACCTTTCTGGACATTACGCACCCCGACGACGTCTCCAACAATCTTGAGCAGAGCCGGGCTCTCGTTAATGGCGAAATCAACATGATGGCGTACGAAAAGCGCTATATCGCAAAAGACGGGCGTACAGTCCCGTCAATGCTCAGTGCGTCGCTGGTGCGTGACGAAAAGGGCAACCCGCTGTACTACGTCTCGCACATCCGCGACGTGTCGGCCGAGAAGCACTTGCAGCGAGAACGACAGCGCCACCAGTTGCAAATGCAGCAGGCGCAGAAGCTGGAGAGCCTCGGCGTCCTCGCCGGAGGCATCGCCCACGATTTCAACAATCTGCTGATGGGCATCATGGGCAACGCACAGATCGCGATGCTCGGCCTGAGCGGCGATGGGAATGCCAAGGAACCTATCAGCCGCGTCATCAGTGGTTCCAAGCGGGCCGCTGAGCTTTGCGAGCAACTGCTCGCCTACGCCGGCAAGGGCAGATTCGAGGTCAGACAAGTCGATCTGAATCGGTTGGTCGTCGAAATGGAACGCCTGCTCGATGTTGCCGCCAGCAAGCAGACTCGCGTGGATTACCGCATACCCGATGAGCCGCTGCATATCGTGGGCGATGCCACGCAGATCCGCCAGGTTGTCATGAACCTTATAACCAACGCAGCCGACGCATTGTCAGACCGCAACGGAGCTGTCGTTATCAAGGCAGGTTCAAAAGCGCTGTCTGTCGACGACTTGAGCAGCTTCCAGCTTGGCAACAACATTGAGCCAGGCGAGTTTGCTGTACTGTCAGTCTCCGATAACGGCGTTGGTATGGACGAGGCAACGGTTCGACGTATCTTTGACCCTTTTTTTACGACGAAAAAGAAAGGCCGCGGCCTTGGTCTCGCCGCCGTGCTCGGCATCATCAAGGCGCATGCCGGCGCTGTAAAGGTGGATTCGGAGCTCGACAAGGGCACGGAGTTCACGATCGCGCTGCCGCTGGCAAGTACCGATATTGACATCGATCGTCCGGACGATGCGGTGACCGTCACAAAACCGGCAGCGGGCTGTACGGTTTTGTTTGTTGATGACGACGAGTCCATTCGCGATCTCGCTGACGGTTTGCTGACCCACGCCGGCTACCGCGTTTTGCTCGGCAGCAACGGTGCAGATGGTCTTGCGCTGTTTCGAACGCACCGAATCGACATCGATGCGGTTATTCTCGACCTCGTCATGCCGGTTATGGATGGCCGGGAATGCTACGGCCAAATCCGCGACATCGACGAGTCGGTCCCGGTCATCGTGTCCAGTGGTCAGGTTAGCGCCGAAGACATAGAAGACATGCACGGCATCGCCGGGTTTCTGCGAAAACCCTACGGCGCAGAGCAGCTTTTCGGCCTCCTCGAATCACACATTAGCGCATCGTCCGACTAGCCAAGACAGTTTGCGTTAGTCTCGGTCGAGGCTGACAGGAGGACTGATCATGCGGATTGTGAAAGCCGGTAAGGCACAGGTCGGCGGTATAGCTCGGCTGTTTGACCTGTATCGACAGTTTTACGATTGCGAACCGGATCTCGACGCGGCAACCGCCTTCATCCAGGCTCGATATGACGGTGATGAATCCACGCTGTTTGCGGCTGTCGACGACGATGACGTGCTTGGCTTTACGCAGCTGTATCCGTCGTTTTGCTCCGTTGAACTCATGAAGATCTATATCCTGTACGACCTGTATGTCGATGCCCCATTTCGGCAATCCGGCATCGGTGCGGCGCTGATGGATGCCGCAGCGGACTGGGCACGCGCAAACAATGCCGGACGAATCGATTTGCTGACGGCAAAGGACAACATCACCGGGCAGCGTCTGTATGAACGGAAAGGCTACGAGATTGCGAATGAAAATTTTCACGCCTACTCCTGTTACCTCGACACATAGACCCGCGCGACACACACGTTGTTTGCCGCTGACTTGCGGCCGTCCCCGTCGGATTCAGACGCTGGTTTCGCTGGGAAGCGCCAGAGTAGCGCACAGGCAGTGGGTATCTCTAAGCGCCTGCGGCGTTATAGATTCCACGAATCACACCGAGCACAAAAGCGACAACGATGACGTTGACGATCATCGACAGGGCAAGCATTAATAAGCCCTTGAGTGTTCCAAGGAAACGACCGGATCGCGTGAAAACCACCAGTGTCCAAACGTACAGACCGCCGGGGATCGCGAAAAACAGGATCGAGAAAATGTATCCCGGTCTGGGTAACAGCACGTCGCTGATCAGCAGAAGGTTTGTGACAACCGTTTGCTGTGCATAGATATAGGTGACGCAGACGAAGTGCTCTACGAAGTTTCTGACCGAACGCCAGAACACCAGTCTCTGTATTGCGGCTGTTAACGGCAACCCCAGCAACATCACGACGAACAGAAAGTCCTGAACGAGGACCTCGGAGTCCTGCTGTGTCTGGCTGAGGTTTTCAAGACCCCCACTCGCCTCGGCGAAACCGGCAGCGAAGTCGCCGATACCACCGGTGATTCCAATGGTGATCTGCAAGGCGGCAATCGCGACGATCAGGTACCTGCCCGGGTGCACGTACGGGACAGTTTTTCCCTCGACATAGTTACTGACCACGATCCCGGGTCGTATGAACAAGCCGAGCAGTGTCGCGAGGAAGCCTGAGTCAGTGTCGAAAAAGGCGGCGACGGAGGAGCGCAATACCGAAACCAGCGTCAATCGTGCCTTCACCGGCTGGCCGCACGCTGCGCAATAGCGCCCGGATAACTTGGCTCCGCAGTTTATACAGGTCGACATGGTCTGACTTCGCGTTCAATCAAAACGAAAAAAGCCCGTGAAATTTCTTTCACGGGCTTTCAAATTTAAGAGCCTGGCGGTGTCCTACTCTCACATGGGGAGACCCCACACTACCATCGGCGCTGAGCGTTTTCACTTCCGAGTTCGGGATGGGATCGGGTGGTTCCCACTCGCTATTGCCGCCAGGCAAACCGGTTAGACATCGATAAATCGACATCCTGAATTGGGTTAACAATCTGGAAAGTTTTGACGTTTAAGTTGTCGCACACATATCGCGGTCAACACCAAAATTCTTTGGCGTTATATGACCAAGCCTCACGTGCAATTAGTACTGGTTAGCTTCATCCATTACTGAACTTCCACACCCAGCCTATCAACCTCGTAGTCTTCGAGGGCACTTCAGGGACCTCAAGGGTCCAGGGAAACCTAATCTTGAAGGGGGCTTCCCGCTTAGATGCTTTCAGCGGTTATCCCGTCCGTATATAGCTACCCGGCAATGCCACTGGCGTGACAACCGGAACACCAGAGATACGTCCACTCCGGTCCTC